>NZ_JBHFNP010000179.1:0-16503 GCF_041929235.1 Microseira sp. BLCC-F43 | reverse complement strand
TTTCTCTGGCGTTTCTGACAAGAGATTATCAGATGATCGCAGCACAAGTCAATCAAAGATGGCGAATAAATTCGCTCGTGTCCTCTTTCCGCCCCGCTTTAAAAAGACGGGGCTACCAGAGTCCCGGATTATTTAGGTGTACCTGGACGCGGCGATGATCGAGAGCAAAACCCTGGCTTGGGGGGGAGTTGTGGCTGTTCGGGGACTGTCCCATCCGATCTCGGTGGCGCGAAAGATTATGGAGGAGAAACCTAGGCTGCTAGCCTCAGAGGGTGCAGAACGCTTCGCCCGCGACCATGGCTTCCAGATGTGCAAACCAACGGACTTGATCGACTATGAGCAGCGGCAGCACTTCGAGAAGCAGGAAGCGGTTATCGATCGCCCCGCCACTGTTGGCTGCGTCGCCCTGGATGCCAATGGCATCTTGGTTGCCGGAACCTCGACGGGAGGCGTTGCGAATCAGCCACCGGGGCGCGTCGGTGACTCAGCCCTGGTCGGCTGTGGGTTGTACGCTGATGGTCAACTCGGCGCTTGCTCAACCACGGGTGATGGCGAGTCGATTATCCCAGTAGTCCTTGCCAAGACGGCTGTTGATTTGCTCTCTGGTGACAGGCATCCAGACGAGGCAGCGCAAATGGCGAGCGAGATTTTTAAGCAGAAAGTTACCGGAGAGGCAGGGTGCATCCTCCTAGACCCCCAAGGACGGGTGGGATGGGCCCATAACTCCCAGGGTATGGCAGTTGCTTATATCACCTCGGCAATGGATAAGCCAGCTGTTTTTACGAGGAAAGAATCAGAGCTTTATTCGCAAAAGGATTTATTGGTAAGTCGGTCGAATTGACACTCCCACCCCTAGAAGCCACATTCCGCACCCTCAACTGTCACATTGAAGAGATTGACACTCGCCGCTATAAATAGACGGCGATTCTTTCGAGGCATAGTAACTATGCGTAAAGAGAACCAAAATACCGAGCAACCGAGTATTCGAGTTCAGCACTGCGCGGTGCGGCGGATAAAGGGGCGAATGCGATTCGCCCCAACCGCCTTGCCAATTGCGCCTACTCTCTCCGATGCCAGCATCATTGAGGCTACTTTGGAAAAGTTGCTTGATTCACTCGCTTTAAAGCTTTTGCTTGTAGGGGCTAGAAGTAGAGTATTTATTGATACCAGTTTAACCTTTTCGGTTAAACGTCCTTTAACTACAGTGTCCCACTACTGGGAGTTTCACCCGCCTTTAAAGGTCAAAGTGTCTGTGTTAATTATGGCATGTCCTAGGCATTTAAAAATGCCGCGTCGATGTTCCTCCACCACTTAAAAGATGGTGGTTTCCCATCTCCCGTAAGGTTTTAGATGAGAATAAAACTCTCCAGAGAGAGGGAAAGGGGAGCGCTGCTCCCCTTTCCCTCTCTAGCCCACCTTCCGCACCCTCAACTGGCACAAGTTTTTTACGTTACTTCATCTCCATTCGGATTCAATAGTAATTTTAAATACATGTAATACTGAAAAGAAGGGGGGTTGTTATTACCAGCCCATCGTCCCCAATCGCCAAATACCCTTGCATTCGGTAGTGTGACACTTCAGGGTGCCGAATGTGGCTTCTTTTGATCGTCTTTTTTTGCAGGGTGGAATCAAGAAAAGAATTAACAGGGGGTCTCGCCAGCGCTTGACCCCCTGAAGCGAAGATTCTTAATCTTAATTCAATTCAAACCTTCGATCTAAAGATACGAGAGCTAACAGCGTCCCGCTACACTTCAGGTGGTAGTCGCGCCAAGCGGATGGGTGGGGGTCGCCGTCGCTCTGGTTGATCGGTGGTTTTACGAGCTAAGGGATGATTAAAGGCGGGAACTTGTTCTGCCAGTCTTGCTTGAAGCCGATCCTCCTGAGTCCTATACTGATCAGTGGAAGTCGTACAAAAAACTTCACAAAAAAGCATAAACTGGCCTTGACAGTTTGTTGGATCTTGCCCAGTCAATACCATAAGCGGCAAAAATGAATTCAGGAATTGACCTCCAAGAAATTTTTATTCAATCCCTCATGGATCTTGGCATCCCGCCCGGTGCTGCCAAAGCCATTTGGTTGCCCCTACCCATGTTGCTGATGATTATGGGTGCAACGGTAGGAGTGTTGGTGTCCGTTTGGCTGGAACGGAAAATATCAGCCGCCGCCCAACAGCGGATAGGCCCAGAATTCATGGGGCCATTTGGCGTCCTAGCACCCGTCGCAGACGGACTAAAGCTGATTTTCAAAGAAGATATCTTGCCAGCGAAATCGGACTCGTTGCTGTTCACGCTGGGGCCGGTTATCGTCGTCATTCCTGTGTTTCTGTCCTATATGATTGTGCCATTCGGACAGAACCTGGTGATTACCAATATCGGCATGGGGGTATTTTTGTGGATTGCTTTTTCCAGCATCGCCCCGATTGGCTTGCTGATGTCGGGCTATGCCTCCAACAACAAGTATTCCCTGCTGGGGGGTTTGCGGGCGGCAGCGCAGTCGATCAGCTACGAAATTCCCCTGTCACTGTCGGTGATAGCGATCGCTATGATGTCGAACAGCCTCAGCACCATCGACATCGTACAGCAACAATCCGGCTACGGGATTTTAGGCTGGAACATTTGGCGTCAGCCAGTTGGATTTCTGATCTTTTGGATTGCTGCCTTGGCAGAATGCGAACGCATCCCGTTTGACTTACCAGAAGCAGAAGAAGAAATCGTCGCCGGGTATCAAACCGAATATAGCGGCATGAAATTTGGTCTGTTCTATGTCGGTTCTTACGTTAACTTGGTGCTGTCGGCGCTGATTGTTGCCGTATTGTACCTGGGAGGCTGGGATTTTCCGATTCCGATTAGCGCGATCGCATCTATACTCGGCATCAGCGAAACCAACCCCTTCTTACAAATCGTGACTGCCTCCTTGGGCATCACCATGACTCTGCTCAAAGCTTACTTCCTCATCTTCATCGCCATCCTCATGCGCTGGACAGTTCCCCGCGTTCGCATCGACCAGTTGCTAAATTTAGGATGGAAGTTCCTCTTACCAGTTTCGCTGGTGAACTTGCTATTAACCGCCGCCCTCAAGTTGGCATTTCCTTTTGCCTTCGGCGGGTAATCGGTAATAGCGTTCCCACGCAAGATCCGTGGGAACGAGGGTAATCGGTAATAGGCAATAAAAAAACCAATTACCAATTACCAATTACCAATTACCAATTACCAACTACCCAAGAGAGTGAGAACACCATGCTGAAGTTTCTCAAACAAGTTGGCGACTACGCCAAAGAAGCAGTACAAGCCGGGAAATATATCGGTCAAGGATTATCTGTCACCTTTGACCACATGCGTCGGCGTCCGATTACCGTCCAATATCCCTACGAAAAACTCATCCCCTCCGAACGTTTCCGGGGTAGGATTCACTTCGAGTTTGATAAGTGCATTTCCTGCGAAGTTTGCGTCCGAGTTTGCCCGATAAACTTGCCCGTAGTCGATTGGGAATTCAACAAAGAAACCAAAAAGAAACAACTCAAACACTACAGCATCGACTTCGGGGTTTGTATCTTCTGCGGCAACTGCGTCGAATATTGCCCGACTAACTGTTTGTCGATGACAGAAGAATACGAAATTTGCACCTACGACCGCCACGAATTAAACTACGACAACGTGGCACTGGGACGCTTGCCTTATAAAGTAACCAACGACCCAATGGTAACCCCGTTGCGCGAACTCGCTTACCTGCCCAAAGGCGTCGTCGAACCCCACGACTTGCCCGCAGGTTCCCGTCGCGCCGGTCTGCGCCCAGAAGAAATTATCGAACAAATGGAAAAATGAAAAGTGGTAATCGGTAATTTCAGATTTGAGATTTCAGAGTTCAGATTTTAGATAAAAGAAAAGCAGATGGCAAATTTAAATCAAATATCCTTAAATCTTAAATATGCCATCTAAAATCTAAAATCTAAAATTACCAATTACCAATTACCAATTACCAAAGGAAACAGCAGTGAATCTAGCAGAAGGCGTTCAGATAGTTTCGTTTGCATTGCTGGCGGCGATGATGATTGGGGCAGCACTGGGAGTAGTGCTGATTACCAACATTGTCTACTCGGCTTTTTTGTTGGGAGGTGTATTTATCAGCATTGCCGGGATGTATATCTTGCTCAATGCTGATTTTGTTGCAGCAGCGCAGATTCTGATTTATGTCGGGGCGGTTAACGTGCTAATTTTGTTTGCCATTATGTTGGTAAACAAGCGGGAAGATTTTGCTCCCGTTCGCAATGCTTGGGTTCGCAAAGGCGCAACGGCGCTGGTTTGTGCTGGGTTGTTTGTGTTGCTCAGTACGATGGTTTTAGCAACGCCTTGGGCTATTTCAACCGATGTCCCAAATGCGGCTGAAAGTTCTATCGTGCAAATTGGCAAGCATTTCTTTAGCGATTATTTACTGCCGTTTGAACTAGCTTCTGTACTGTTGTTGATGGCAATGGTGGGAGCGATTATTTTGGCGCGTCGCGAGTTCTTGCCCGATGTTTTGCAGCAAGCACCCAATGTACAGCAAGAAGTTTTGACCTTGCCCGAACGTCCTAGAGAATTAGTACCCGCAGCAAGCGATACTTCTACCTTGACGCGAAATAAGGGCGCAATCAACAAATAGCCTTATTTACCAGCGTTGATCGATGCAACGCTGGCTGCAAACCATCGCAATTGGAAACAAGAGGATTCATGCAACTCCAGTACTTTTTGTTATTATCAGCCGCCCTTTTCTGTATCGGAATTTACGGTTTGATTACCAGTCGTAATGCTGTGCGCGTGTTGATGTCAATTGAACTGCTGCTGAATGCAGTCAATCTCAATTTAATGGGGTTCTCTAACTTTCTAGACCCCCTGGGAATCAAAGGCCAGGTGTTTACCGTATTCGTGATTACCGTCGCCGCCGCTGAAGCTGCAGTCGGTCTAGCGATCGTGTTAGCCATTTACCGCAACCGCGATACGGTAGATATGGAGCAATTTAACCTGCTTAAATGGTGAATTTTGTCAAGTGCTAATGGCTAATAGCTAATCGCTAATCGCCCGGGAAGCGTAGCAATCAGAGAATTTTCTTTCCATTAGCCATTAGCCATTAGCCATTAGCCATTAGCCCCTACCGGAAATGAGTTAGTTAAATCTTTATAAGGCAAATCGTTTAAATAGAAATTATATTGGTATTTTGAACGTAGGAAATATTTTAGTGAGATTGGGATTCAAGCGCCCCAAGGGTGGCTGAATTTTAGGAAAGGCCGTGCAATTAAAGCAAGTGATTATTGCTCATAAGGCGGGAGATTCCAACAGCAAGCGCATGGCAGAACAATGCGCTAGGCAACTGGAAAAACGGAACTGTCAAGTATTGATGGGACCGAGTGGGGCAAAGGATAACCCCTACCCGGTTTTTTTAGCGTCATCGACGCAACGGATCGATCTGGCACTGGTATTGGGTGGAGATGGTACGGCATTGGCAGCGGCAAGGAATTTAGCCGCCGATGGCATTCCCATATTATCGGTGAATGTAGGGGGACACCTGGGGTTTTTGACCGAACCATTTGAGGAATTTCAAGATACAGAACGAGTTTGGGATCGCTTGGAAGAAGATCGCTATGCGGTAGAAAGGCGGATGATGCTGCAAGCGTCGGTATTTGAGGGCGATCGCACTAACCGCGATCCGGTGAGCGATCCCTTTTTAGCCCTAAATGAAATGTGCGTCAAACCCGCCTCCCCCGACCGCATGTTAACCTCAATTCTGGAAATGGAAATCGACGGTGAAGTCGTCGATCAGTACCAGGGAGATGGACTGCTGGTAGCAACACCCACGGGTTCCACCTGCTACACCGTTTCTGCCGGTGGCCCAATCGTCCATTCTGGCATGGAAGCAATCGTCGTCACCCCGATTTGCCCTTTAAGCCTCTCCAGCCGTTCGATAGTTTTACCCCCCGGCAGCGTTGTCAGCATCTGGCCTTTGGGAGATTACGAACTCAACACCAAACTTTGGATGGATGGGGTGATGGCTACTGCGATTTGGCCCGGACAGCGAGTAGATGTAAGGATGGCTGACTGTCAAGCTAAGTTTATTATCCTGCGGGAGAACTATTCGTATTATCAAACTTTACGGGAAAAACTCCAGTGGGCGGGGGCGAGAATTCACTACGACAATAACCATCGCCATTGAGATCCAGGGGTCAATCTCGCCTGTGTCTGCCTTCGCGCAGCCCTGGGCATATCGCTAGCTTCCATCGCCAATTTTTCGGCAATTTCTGGCTTGCAGCCGATTTTTGCAGGATATTGCGGCGGTATAAACCGGGTTTTTGCGCTTTTCCCCCGTAAGTCTTGTATTTTCCTGATGACAGCCGGTTTTTTCCGTAATTTTGCGTCAGGACTTACGCAAACACCAAAGTTTCTATGAAAAATCGTTGGTTTGGGAACCAGAGATCGCAGCAAGAAACTAAGGTGATAGGATCGTGGTGCGTAAGTCCTGTGCGTAAGTAAAAATCCCCGATGCCTGCTGACAAGCACAGGACTTACGCACGACCAGAAAAGAAACTTTGGTGAGACCTTGATCTCTGGCAACCAAACCAACGATTTTTCTTAGAAACCGGGTTTTTTTGCCTAAGTCCTATTTCTATGAAAAATCGTTGGTTTGGAACTAGGGATATGCCTCCCTTCCGCACTCGCGTTCGCAGCAAGAAACTTTGGTGTAAGTCCTAAAGCAAAAAAAAGGGGCTAAAAGTCTTACCTTTTAGCCCCAAGTTGCAGGGAGATGACAATTAAACAAGCTGGCAAGGGATGTAAATCTATCTAGTTTTACGACGGCGAGAGGCTGCCAATAAACCACCCACCAAGGCTAAACCTGCAAGCGTACCTGGTTCGGGAACGGATGACGATTTTAGTTCTGCACTCACCAGGGAGAAGTCACTATTCTGGAAAGAATTGAGCCATTCGTCAGTTGGATTGTAGGCATTATCAACAGTAGAACCAGGGAGTGGTTTTAATCCCAAGCTGCTGAGGGAGGAGTTGCCAAAAGGATTGGCGATATCGTACCAACCGCCGCCATCTGGATTAGACCCACTCACGGCATTGACGATTTGATTCAATATCCCTAAACCAGGCACGTTCCACAGAGCAGTCGTAGGGCTGGTAATCCTGAGACTTCCCGTCAGGTTAGTGTTAGAAACAGCGGCGGCTACCTCATAGACTCTATCTGAGAACACTCCAGGTCGATACAAGAAAGAGAGTCCCAGGGATTGGAGGACACCCGTTTTGGGCAGCATCAAGTTTAATTCCTCGCCAGTATTGATCTCGCCGACAACGGGGTCATTGGGACCGCTGGTTATACCCACACCCGTGACACCGTTGACGATCTTGCCCTGTAATGAACCCACATTCGCTGACAGTGTGAAACCGTCAGCTGTTGTACAGCTACCCGTAGTGAAATTACTGATTTGTTGATTAGAAGGACCCGAATAAAAAGGACCCGCCAGACCAGAGCAACTTCCTAAACTAGAGCCGGTAGTAAAGTTAAAAGCTTGAGCTGGAGCAGTTGATAGAGCAAGAACGCCACCAGCGATTACGCTCAAGTAGGCCGAAACTTTGTTGAAATTCATCATCTTTCCTCTTTAGAACCGATCCGAACTTGGATTACTTGGCATACATTAGCAATAGTCTGAGAGTTTGGTTTTTTCGCCCATCCCTCCAACTGGATTGAACTTGAGAAAGGTGTTTTAGTTCAAACAAATCTTCTGAGGGTAGATGCATAGTGTTGAGCTGATAGTCTCTGATTTGCACTTGGGTATCTCAGACCTTGCGTGATGTACTTACGTCTCGATTATAGAAACCCAATTTGGGACTCGGTAGATCTCAGGATGTAAATTCACGGACTCTTCACGGTATCTTTAAATAACTTAGTTAGTAATAATAGGTGTTATAACTGTTGCGCCGCCTACAAAAATAGGAAATTGGCAGAGGGAGAGGAAGTGTAAAGACGCACTTTGGCGCCTGGGTATCTACTTATGCGTTCGGGCGCAAACAGGGACAACAGCGATCGCCTTCAGGGGGCAACAATCGCCCCCAAACCATTACAAACAAAGGATTTGGCGGTTCAGCCCCCAGCTTAAAAATCTGGGCTGATTGGCAAAATATTCTGAAAATATAAAAGAGTACTCAGTTGTGAGTTCACTAAACTACCGGATTTGAAAAGTGCTATTGAGAGCAAAAACCAACGTTATGGGATAGAGGCAATGTTCAAAGACTACTCTCACTGGAGGCTATAACTTGTCAGGTGACAAAGCATCACCTGATAGAATTTGGCAATGACTTCAGCCTGGTTACAAGGAAAAATAACCAAGTTACAGGGGCAGCAGCAATATGTTTGCCGTCTTCAATATCCAGGTATAACAAGGAAGTTGACATAGCAACTTTTGGATAGGTATATATGGTGAAAACTGGCTAATAGCTTTTTATCAATGCCAGTCATGGGTAGAGAAAATGCTTTGTTCTATTCGCAATAAAAAGTTTTTTTATCAAGGTGGTTTGAGAGCCATAAAGCTTATACAGCAACCTAGGAAAG
Organism: Microseira sp. BLCC-F43; assembly: GCF_041929235.1. Classification (NCBI taxonomy): domain Bacteria; kingdom Bacillati; phylum Cyanobacteriota; class Cyanophyceae; order Aerosakkonematales; family Aerosakkonemataceae; genus Microseira; species Microseira sp. BLCC-F43. The sequence continues at coordinate 7,926 of NZ_JBHFNP010000179.1, read as the reverse complement.
CGATTTCGTCTCCCCCTAAAGCGATCGCCAGTCCCATAGTAAAAATGGCTGTTTGATTGCAAACAGCCCATAATAAATATCGCTAAAAAAATAGGGTTAAAAGTCAAGTCAGACTTTTAACCCCAAGATTCAGGGAGATGACAGCTTGAAACTTAGCTATTAGGAAGCTGCGTTAGCTTTGCGACGGCGAGAAGTCGCCAACAATCCAGCTACGATACCTAGACCGGCAAGGGTGGTTGGTTCGGGAACTGCTCGTTCGGCTTGGGCGCCGATTAAGCTGAAGTCGCTGTTTCTGTAGTCTGTACCAATACCCGGAACCTCGCTAGTGCTATAGGTGTATGGCGTTAGATTCACGCTGCTGACGACATTATTGCCGAAAGGATTTAAGATACTGTACAAGCCACCGCCAGATTGAGTAGAATTCGACAGAGCTGTCAGGGTTTGACTGATACCTAAACCCGCGACTTCCCACAGGGCTGTAGTATTGTTCTGGACTGTGAGGTAGCCCATCAAGCCGCCAGCGGTAACGGTAGCCCGCTCCCACACCTCATCCCCGAATACTCCCGGCTGATACATGAAACCGAGATCGAGGGATTTTAGGATACCACTACCCCCAGGCAGAAGTAAGTTGATAGACTCTCCCAAGTTAATCTCGCCATCAACCCCCTGGCCAGTTACACCCAAACCCGTAACGTTGTTTACTGTTTTGGATTGTAGGGTACCGCCAGTAGCTGTGATGTTGAAACCGTCGTTGGTGGTGCAGCTTGTGCCTCCGGTCGTACAGCCAGAAAGGTTACCGCTGGCGAAATTAAAGGCTTGAGCAGGAGCGGTGGAAAGAGCAATAGCGCTGGTAGCCAGTAAGCCGATAAAAGCCGAAGCTTGTTTGAAATTCATTGGATTCCCCCTTGGAATGTAGGCAAATTAATTATCGAGATCGATACGTTTGCAGCCGTTTGAGATTTTTATTCCCCTGTTTGAGCGATATGAGCAAGGTTTTTTAACCCGAACAGATCTGAGTGTAGATGCAGCGAATGATTTAATAGACCCTGGTGCCTGCGTGTATCTCTCGGTGCCTGCGTGTATCTTCTAACAATTTCATTATATGAACAACACTGGTGCAGCGGAAGTTACTAAGAGGCAAAATTGCTTATTTTTACCGATTCTTTAAATTAGGGGGGACATTTGTTGTTTAAAGTAAAGTTCGTGTAAACAAGCACTTATACGTCAGTTTATCGTCAGCCAGTTACTTGACTAAATTTTAATTTTATGCTTTGGCTTAAATGTTACTAAGGATACAATTTTCTCCTAGAGGGGTGAGCTGGTGGAAGTGGATAAAAATTGCTTTTCCCTTAGAAACGATAATGTTGCGAGACATCTGTGTTATAGTCCCACCTGCCCACCCACACTTGTTTTGCCTACCTGCTCGATGGCCTATGGCTTTGATGGCAAATAGGTTTGGGCTTCTTTTGCGACTAGCTCTACTTCGTCAGTAGCTAGAGTTTCTAAGGTGTTGCGAGCTTCTTCTCCTCCCAGATGACCGAGTGCTTGGGCGACCCTATGGCGGATCTGCCAATCTGGATCTGTGGCGTATGGTACTAAAAGGGGAATTGCCCGTAAATCTCCCAGTTCTCCCAAGGAACCGATCGCCGCAGTTTTCACGATGTCGCTGCTGGAGTTGAGTGCTTCTTGGAGTAGGTCAAAGCATCGCGGATCGCCGAATACTCCCAAGGCGGCAATAATACTGAGCTGAAGCAGCCATTCGGAGGTGTTTTGATAAATTCGGCGCAAGTCTTCAAAGGCGTCGGTTAATTTGAGTGCGGCCAAACAGTCTGCTGCTGCTGCTTGCACGTCGGTTTCGGGGTCGTTGAGCAAGCGATCGCGCAATATAGTATAAGCAGTGGGCAAATCCTGCTCCCCTAAACTATCCAATTGGCTAACAGCGGCATATCGGATGCGAGGGTTGCTGTCTTTAATGGCGGTTTGCACCAACTCAAACGCGATCGCCCGTTCTAGCTGTCGCAAGTGGTTCACGCCGCGTATGCGATCGCCCAGATTTGTCGAACAAAGCAATTCTCTAACAGACTCAGGAGTAATGGTCATTGGTAATCGGTGATTGGTAATGGGTCATGGGTGAAGAGCCAGCCGCGTAGTAAGTAATTTCACTATAATGATTTACGCCAAAATTTAAGCGCAGCGCGCTGGCAATTTTTCCTCAATCGTAGACAGCGAGAGCTTTTGAGCCTAGTCATCATCTCCACTGGGGGGAATTGCATGGGGAAAACTTTCCCTCGTGGCCCGAACAGCGGTAACCATCGGGGTCGAATTGCGCGTACGCATCGGGGAAAGCATCACCGAACTGTTTCTTAGCCAGGACTTACGCACGACGAGAAAAGAAACTTTGGTGAGACCGTCGATCTCTGGTTCCCAAACCAACGATTTTTCGTAGAAACCGGGAACTTGCGCGTAAGTCCTGATCCACTTTTCCAGGTGCAAGATGTGAGTTCCTGGTACTTACCAAGATTCTGGATCTAATTTTATAGCACCTGGTGTATTTATTTGGGAGCAAGTTGAAGTAATTTTTCAGCCAAATCCAAGTGTTAAAAGAGAATTGGCCTTTAAAATATCTATTAACTCAAGTTGCTAGTTAGCTCTTGAAGAGTGGCTAATGGCTAATGGCTAATGGCGAGATTGGTAAAAATCCTCTATTAGCAATTAGCCATTAGCCATTAGCAACCCCGAAGTTTATGACTAGCCACTTGCGTTATTATAAAAACCGGCGTTAAAAGAGGCGAATTTCCTAGATATCCTTAGGATTATGCTACGGAACATGAAGCTATCAATCAAGAATAAATGCCAAAGATGAATTATCAAGTAGATAATCAATCTCGTCCCGTTGAAGAAGTTGCCCGTGAGTGGCTGAAGTCTAAACTATTTGAATATTGGTCTGAATTAAAATATAAACGTAGTTTGGATCAATCCAACCCAAATAGGAGGGTTTGCTGCGTTATGTTCTGGATTTGTAATTATCAAAAATCCCGGAGTTATAAAAATTCTCTCAGTAATTGGGTAGCGATAAGATAACTCAATATGTAAAGAAGTATCCCGATCTTCCCGAGCCACAATATCATTACTTGTCACTTTGGGAGGCATACCAAAGACAAAACTTAATTGACTGCCTAATTTGCCCAAATCTGTTAAGGATGCGGTAATTGCCCAACTCCAGATATCTGCATTAGAACCCTGGGAGCCATTTAAACCATTAACATTAGCTTCAGCTTTAGCGTTAAAGTAGCTAGCCCAACCGCCTAATATAAATTTATCGGTGAGTTTGTAAGTAAATTGTAAGCCAAAAGCATTGGAGGAAGTCGCTGTACTTGGACCAAAAGGTAATTGAGCGAATATGCTGCCCTTACCCCCAGTTACATTAATAGTTGAACCCGGTTCGGGGGCATAGTAGTGACCATAGGTAAAAGCAATCCCGATTTTGTCCGAAGGATTATAGGTTAATTGACTCAAAAGAGTATATTGACCATTAAACAGTCCCTCGTTCGTATTGCTACCAGAACTGGTTAAATAACTGATACCTGCGGCTAGTTTGTCGGTGAAATTATAGTAAACTATTGTACCACTGCCAAAAGCAAAGCCGTATATAGGACTTTCTCCACCAAAATTGGATATTGAGCTGACAGGATTAAGCGCGGGAAAAATGCGCGTGGGAAAGTCCGCAATAGGAGCGATCGCTACTCTGCCGCGATTCCCTATGGGAAATTCATAAAATACCGTTCCTAAGAATATATCATTGCCAGTGTTGATTGCACCTGTAAAACCAGTCATATCTGTACCAGTGAGACTTCTGCCAGAACCCGTAATATTCCCTGCTAACATCTGGGTTCGCAATCTATCTTTACCTGTAAAACTGGTATCCAAGGTCAGTATCGTTGCTCCTGACAGAGTAGCATTTACATCCAATTCTTCCCTCCTGGAGTTACTTCCAGTCACAACTGCTTTCTTGTCACCAAAAGCACCATTTACATTAAAAATTCCCACACCCCGTAAAACTGTAGTAGTGCTAAACTGACGCTGTTGTAGAGAAGTTACTCGCTGTTCTACGTTGCCTATTCTGTTAGTAATTTTTTGGATTTCTGTTGCAAATTCTGCTTGTAATCTTTCGAGGGTTTCCAATTCTTCTTGTTGAGGCAATATATTGTTTAAGCTGCCAATTGAACGTCTAATCTTGAGCAGGCAATTATTTAATGCATCAGCAAATTCATAACGGGTCATAGCCCGATTTCCATTGAAATTTCCGTCACCCGAACCACTAATGCAGCGGTATTTTTCTACTAAGCTACGCAGCGCTTGATACGCCCAATGGTCAGGAGTAACATCTATTAATTGATTGACATTGGTGATTTCCTCAAGTTCTGTAGGCTGATTGCTATCTAGTGTTTCGATTTGCTGAACAAGAGTTTCTTGACCTTGAGATTCTAAATCAGAAGTTACTAAAGGTAATTCATTCCTAGATGATAGTTGGGAAACTAAGGCGTTAGGAATTCCATTTGAATTACTTAAAGATTCTGAATCACTAGGATTTGAGTTTAAAGCTTGGGCTATTACTGGAGATAAAATTAGTAAATTACAACTCAGTATCACTGAGGTAATAGAAAACGAGCCATTCAATTTTTTCATGATTGTTTTGACTGATTAATCCTCACACCTACAACTGCGCCAAATAGCAGATTTTTAATAAGGTCGAATTCTCAATTCATTATTTACAGCTTCACTTGCTTTTTGGGCGACATCTTCGGGAATTCTTGTGTATTCTAACTCCTCATTAAACGTTTGACCCTTTGTTAAAATCCAGTTCAACAAGTTTTGAGTTGCTTTCATGGTATCTGGGTTGAGATACTTTTTATTAATTAGCAGCCAAGTTAAACTCACCAAGGGATAACCATCTTCTGGATCTTTGATATCTTCAGTGGTGAAATCATCATTAAACTTTACCTTTGCTAGGGCTTTTTTGGTTTCTTCTAAAGTTGGTCTAACGTAACTACCCTTCTGATTTTCAATACTGGCAATAGAAAGATTGTTCGCCACAGCAAAGTTTCTTTGGACATAGCCAATAGCACCATTAACTCGTCGTACTTCTCCTGCTATTCCACCATCTTCTGCCAAGGAATTATATACCTTAAATCCCCAATCAGGGTTTCTACTGGCTGGGATTTTTCCCCCCGTTATTTTATTTAAGTATTTAGTCAGAATAAAGCTACTAGCGCAACTGCCAGAACAAACTACGACTTGGATTTTTTGACTAGGAAATCTGGGATCAACCTGTTGCCAATTGCTAATTTGACCGCTAAATATTTTTGCTAGTTTATCACGAGATATTTTCACCTCGTTTGTAGCATTTTCCAGGTTATAAACAATGGCTAAGGCACTTCCCCCTGTCGGCACCATTAGCAAACCATCTTCGATCTGATTTTGCTCAATCGGAGTAGGAATTAAGCTAGTACCTGCAAAATCTACAGACTTATTAGTAAATAACCGAATGCCGCCACCACTACCAACAATGGTGTATTTAAACTTTTCACCTGTTTGCTGTTCGTATTCTCTGCTATAACGCTGATAAAGAGGTTCGGCAAAAGAATCACCTGCCCCCCTAAGTAATACAGCAGTAGCAGGATTGGTGGTGAAAGTAATTGTTGTTGTAGTTACGGCGGCAGTTAAAATTCTCTGCCAATTACCGATTCTAAATGTCTTCATGACTATCTTTATTAGGTAAGGTTTGATAGCGATTAGAAATTGCGGCTACACAAGCAAAACTCTTGATTTTTCATTAGTCTGCCTAGGCCAACTTGGTTTGTGTAGCCCCAGAATTCTATTCTGAGGGCTTTTGTTTTACTAAATCCGAATTTTTTTTCTGTAAATTATCACTTTATTACCATCTGCAGAAATTTCTAACCAAAAATCCTCAATCACAAATTGATAGAAAAACTCACCCAGACGGGTACTCCGCCAAGTGCTGATAAGTTGGTCATTTGGTGCCCATCGTTTGAAAGCTTTTACAGCAATTTCAGGAACTCCACTGGGATCTATTTGCTCATCAACTTGAGTAATAGTGCCACTGGGAGTAACTTGTACTTCAACTTCAAAGCCTTGTTGGTTTTTCCCTCTGAGTATGTATATTAACGAACCATCTGACTTCAGTTCAATTCGGGCTAGGTTAAATTCAGCATTTGTCACTGTTTTTGCTGAAGACATCGCTGGAACTGGTACTTCTTCCATGGGGATTTTTCGGACTATTCCCCCTAGATTTTGGGCTATTAATAAATCTCCTTGAGTTACAGATTCAGCCTGAGTATAACAGGGATAAATGGCGGAATTACAAACAGCCATTCCTGTAACGATCAGTATTTTATGCCAATTTTTTTGGGAAAACATCATGATTTTTTTAGTTAGTTTTTGTTTTTTTGCAGCCATTTATTTAGATGAGACTCAATCAGATTCACTGCGAACATAATTCCCGGCTTCTTTGTCGGAGGATTCAGTGTGTTGAATACCCTGTCCCAAAATCCATTAATGCCATAGTTTCCTTTGAAACAAGTGTGATGAAGATCGTGAAAATCTGCTGGAATGAAAAATATTGATAACGAGCTATGACCTTCCAGGTTGTAAGCGTTGCCTATAATAGTCCAGGCACATAGTTGGGTGATATCATACCCAAATATAAATATAGGCAAACACTCCACAATAGTAACAATAATATATTCAGTTAAGCTTTTATGTCCAGCAACAAAACTTGATGTGTCACTAAACTCATGATGTTTAAGATGTATTTTCAGCAATGATTTTCTGTGAAATAGCCAATGGGTGACGTAAAAACCGAAATCAAAAGCAATTATTCTCATCAAGAACCACCCAAGATTTAGGAGCAAACTATTTCCTCTATGAACCTCTGGCGCTAGATAGAGGATAATTAATGCTGCTATCAAACTTTTGATTTCCCCAATAATGATGCCTTTGGCAGTGAAGGAAGGGAATGGTTGCTTTTTGACTTGCTTAACTCTGGCAGTTAGTTTATCTGTCAAAGTATCATTCTTTTTAATTACTTTTTCAATCAAAAGACCAAGGCTATAAAATGAGACAGAACCAACTATCCAGTACAACAATACCTGAGTTATAAAGTTGAGTTTGATATCTGGCAACAGCCAATAAAATATTTGTTGAACAATTGTGCAGGTAATCCCTATCTTTAAGTAAAATTCTACCTCACAACAGAAATCAAATAATTTTTTCACTCTTGTGTCCTCGGAGTATTTATTTGAACCATTTCAAATAATGCAATATGGGCAGCAATCGTCTCGCAGAGAGGACTTTAGTCCTCACTACAAACAAAAATCTGATACCTCTTAATTTTCCATTGGTATTATCAACCCATTGTTTCTGGGTTATTTGTTGAGGTGTCACTAGCTCATCATTTACATAACCAGCATCGATTAAACTGGCATCGAATTATCTCACAATGCTATTGCTAATGCAAGAGCTTGCTATAAGATTATTTGCCAAGAATCGGATGTTGGTCAGGAATATAAGCCAACAAACCGTATTTTGACTCCCAGCCAGCCCTCATGGATTGCAGATTTCTGGCATCCTGGAATAGCACGCTCACAAAAGGACAAGAAAGCATGAAGGAGGGCAGCAAGTACCAGCCACTCCTGGAATTTCTGCGCGACAACAATCAGCCTTAAGTCATCCTCACCTTTGCAGAAATAGAGGCACTATTGACACTCTCAGGTCTAAAGACACGCTCGATTCTGCTGACAGAGTAAAACTCTCGCTACGACCGTCAAACGTCGTCTACCTAGTCACTCTAAGTCAAGCTTAGGTTCCTATCTACTTTTATTGTTTTCAATGCTTTCGGAGTCCATC
>NZ_JBHFNP010000178.1:0-2414 GCF_041929235.1 Microseira sp. BLCC-F43 | reverse complement strand
TCAGAGTTAATTTCTCAGAGTCAAACCCACGATTTTTCAGAGAAACCGGGTTTCTTTGTCCTTGGATGTAACTAGCAACTTGAGTTAATATCTTTTGGGAAGGAAATCTTGTGCGCCACGGCACCTAAGAGCTTCTCTTAGGTGAACCAACCTTTGGAACCCCCCCTTTCGCGGGAGTCTGGTACCGCAAATTGCCCAAAAAATGACTACCTTTGTGACTTCGCTTTGGTGCAATCGCTATCTAAATTTTTGTAAATTTTTGCCAAATTGGCAACACAGCTAAGTCAAATTGGTTTTTCATTTTTGCATCAGGGTTTTTCCTTTGAATTCAACACATTTTAGCGTCAGAGGTGAGGGCGAAGCATGAAAAATTATCCTCACTCCTCAATGCCTACAGTATTTCAAAAAGACGACTGTCTATGGCAAGTAAATTCTTGACATTTTTAAAATTTTGTTTCTAGTTGGCTCTTTTTTTGAGCCAATCAAGTAAAGTTTAGATGGGTCGAAAAGACCCTAATTAAACCAACTAATGTAACTGGTTGTAAACGTTATCCGATTAGCGAGATAGCTGGGTAAGTTCTGTGTTTTAAAGCTTTAAAAAACTGTGTTTAGGTAGATATAATTAGTTAGCAGTAGCTGAAAGGTGGGTGTAGCATTGTTGCTATTTGAACGCAGAGAAGGAGGCAAATAAAATGACAAATAATTTGTGGAACGAACTCTTAGGTTAAACCTTGGTAACTTCCGGTAATTACCGGAAGTTACCTACCATAGATGCAGCAAAATGGGGACGCCAATGTGTTTACTGCGGTAAAAAAGACATTACACTGGAGGTAGAACACATCCACCCAAAGTCTTCTGGCGGTAGCAACCGAGTCAGCAACTTAACAGTTGCTTGTCGGTGCTGCAATCAGAAAAAAGGAGATAAATCAATTGAGGAGTTTTTGAAGAAAAAGCAATACTTGCTAGCAAGTATTGTCAAGCAAGCTAAAACGCCGTTACTAGATGCAACAGCGGTGAATGCAACCCGCTGGAAACTGTTCCAAACACTCAATGTTTTGTTGAGAGTACAGACAGGTACAGGAGGGATGACCAAAATGAATCGGGTTAAAGCAGGACTACCCAAAGACCACTGGATTGATGCGGCCTGTGTTGGAGTAATGCCGTCCCAACCAATCCTCAAAACTTGTCAACCGCTAATTATAAATCATGACGAGACGCAGAAAACCCCTGTCGTTTACGCGGGGGATTTGTGCAAAGCCGGGACTTTTAAGTACCGTCATATTATAATAAGGAGGTGATATTTTTTGCTGGCAGCTTACGTTTACAAGCTAAGACCAAATGCATCCCAGTCAAACAGTATGGAAGATTGGGTCAATATGCTTAGAAGCCACTACAACTGGTGCTTAAACGATAGGATAGTCCAGTATAATCAGCAGTTTATCCAAGGCGATTACTGCGATATCAGAACTAAAGCCAAAGCTTGCCCGCTAACATGTTTCGTCAGCAAGAATGGTGCTTCTCTTGAGCCTTGGAAAGACGCCAAAGCAGACAAAGATGGGAATGCAAAAAATCCCCGCCGTAGCGAGTCGTGATATTCAAATCACGGCGCTGCCACAATTAAAAATAGCTAGACCTTGGTATGGAGAAATTGACTCAACTGTACTGCAACAGAATGTAAAGCGATTGGATGTTGCCTACAAGAAATTTTTTGAAGGTAGGGGATTTCCTAAGTTCAAAAACCGCAGCAACTTTACCTCATTCACATACGCGGCTGGAGTGAAAATCAAAGGGAATAAGGTCTACCTTCCCAAATTGGGTTGGATGCGGTTCCATAAATCTAGATCTGTGCCGGATGGTTTCGCAATTAAATCCGTTACCGTTAGACAAAGACAAGATGGCTGGTATGCTTCTGTCAGGATTGAAGACAAAACCGTACCGGATTATGCCGCTAAGTCCTTAACAGAAGTCAAGTCGATTATTGGTGGCGATTTAGGTATTACTAAATTGGTGCATCTCTCGGATGGCTACCAATTTGAAAATCATAAGTTTGCTATCAAGCAGCAAAAGACAAAACATCTACTTAAAGTTAGACAAAGCCGAGTTAGCCGGAAAGTCAAAGGCAGCAACAAACGTAAAAAAGCCTCTAAGAAAGTCGGACGCTTGCATAAAAAAATTACTGATAAACGGCAAGCTCGCTCAGTGGTGGGTGGCGCATACCATTACATCTCGACGAGTAGATGCTATCGCTATAGAAGATTTAAATGTCGCCGGGATGTTACGACGGTGTAAGCCCAAAAAAGACGATACCACTGGAATATTTTTACCCAATGGTCAATCGAAGAAGAAAGGATTGAATCGCGCTATAAGGGATGCCGCGTGGAATGAGTTGATCTTAAAGATTGAGTATCTAGCTG
>NZ_JBHFNP010000177.1:0-5892 GCF_041929235.1 Microseira sp. BLCC-F43 | reverse complement strand
TCAGAGTTAATTTCTCAGAGTCAAACCCACGATTTTTCAGAGAAACCGGGTTTCTTTGTCCTTGGATGTAACTAGCAACTTGAGTTAATATCTTTTGGGAAGGAAATCTTGTGCGCCACGGCACCTAAGAGCTTCTCTTAGTGAACCAACCTTTGGAACCCCCCCTTTCGCGGGAGTCTGGTACCGCAAATTGCCCAAAAAATGACTGCGTTTGTGACTTCGCTTTGGTGCAATCGCTATATAAATTTTTGTAAATTTTTGCCAAATTGGCAACACAGCTAAGTCAAATTGGTTTTTAATTTTTGCATCAGGGTTTTTCCTTTGAATTCAAGAAATTTTGGCGTCAGAGGTGAGGGCGAATCATGGAAAATTCTCCTCACTCCTGAATGCCTACAGTCTTTCAAAAACAGGACTTACGCAGGTCGAAACCATCACCTTTGTTTCTTTGTAAATCTCTCCTTGCCAAACCAAGGATTTTTCGTAGAAACCCGGTTTCTTTGCGTAAATGCTGAAAAAGACGACTGTCTATGGCAAGTCAATTCTTGACATTTTTAAATTTTTGTTTCTAGTTTGCTCTTTTTTTGAGCCAATCAAGTAAAGTTTAGATGGGTCGAAAAGACCCTAATTAAACCCACTCATGTAACTGTTTTAAACGTTATCCGATTGGCGATATAACTAGGTAAGTTCTGTTTTTTAACGCTTTAAATAACTGTGTTTAGGTAGATATACTTAGTTAGCATTAGCTGAAAGGTGGGTGTGGCATTGTTGATATTTGAACGCAGAGAAGGAGGCCAATCAAATGACAAATAATTTGTGGAACGAACTGAACGACAAGCAGGCGGAAACAGTCGCAGGCGGACAAGAGCTGATGACAAAAGAGGCTTACTTGTATCAAGATCCGTACAGCTCTAGTGACCTAAATAAAGATGGTCAAATTAACCAGGTAGATGTTGTTTTGGGATTGGCATCAGGACAGTTCTCTTATCCACCAGTTGAGGTGAGTGGGAAATTCTTGAAAGATCCGTATAACAGTTCCATCCAACTGAAACAGCTCAATGACTACGGCTACTATAAACAGTACGTCTTTACATATCAGGTAGCGGTGAACCCCAGCGGCAATCTACGTCTAGTATAAAGACGTGAATCACAATCGGTTTTACGGTTGGAAAACCAGATATAAGGCGTGACTTGCCTCAATAAAAGTTTTAGCTAAATGCTGAAACTCTCGGTTAGCAAATTTCGCTACCTGACATCGCCAATGTGGCAGAATCATCTGACCCGGCGAAGTATGAACCCAACTTTGCCGGATCAGTTTTATAGCTAGGACTTACGCAACTGGCATATTTTTTCTGTCCGGGTGCGTGACGCGGCGAGAATATTTTCTCGTAGCAATGGGACTTGTAGCGTCACGCACCAACCACCGTTCGCGCAGCGTGCCGGAGGCATATTGTGACAGGCAGCTTTAGTCCTGATAGCGTTTTGCGTAGGTCTTGTGTACCTCACAAAGAGAGCAATTCGCTGTAGATTCCCGAGAAGTTTGCTGCCCCAGCAATTACAGTGGATTGCTGTTCGAGTGAAGTACAGCCTTTTGGCGCCTTTTGTGTAGCGGCACCCTTAAGGGTGCCCGCACACAGCTGTTGAAGGTATACCTCATGGGGCTGCAATCGGCTATATGGAGAGGAGATGAGCGGATTGGTGCGGCGTCTGCGATGAAATATCAAATTGTCCTGCAACACAGCGAAGAAGACTGTGGTGCCGCCTGCCTTGCTACCGTAGCCAAACACTACGGACGTACCTTTGCCCTCAGCCACATCCGCGAAGCTGTCGGTACAGGGACGCGAGGCACCACGCTCTTGGGATTAAGACGGGGGGCAGAAGCCTTGGGATTCAACGCCCGCCAAGTCCAAGCCACCGCTGAACTCATCGATAGACTCAACGAAGCCCCCCTGCCCGCCATCATTCATTGGAAAGGCAGCCACTGGGTCGTTTTATACGGTAAAAGGGGCAAAAAATACATCATTGCTGACCCCGCCATCGGCATCCGCTACCTCAAACGCCAGGAATTAATGGGGGGTTGGATGAATGGCGTCATGCTGCTGCTGATGCCCGATGAAACCCGCTTTTATCAGCAGCCAAATGACAAAATTGGTGGGTTTGGGCGCTTCCTGAAGCGAGTCTGGCCTTATCGCTACATCTTAGCCGAAGCAATAGGGATTAACCTCGCCGTTGGACTCCTCTCCCTCGCCTCCCCCATCATGATGCAACTCCTCACCGATGACGTATTGGTGCGGGGAGATATAGAACTCCTGACTAGCGTGGCGATCGGGGTCATTGCCATGAATCTGTTCAGGAGTATTATCGGGTTAGTCCAATCTCACCTGATCGGTCATTTTGGTCAACGGCTGCAACTGGGATTAACCCTAGATTATGGGTTTAAGCTCCTGCGGTTGCCCTTATCCTACTTTGATTCCCATCGCAGTGGAGAAGTAGTCAGTCGCATCTCCGACGTAAGAACGATTAACGCCCTCGTTTCGCAAATTGTCCTGGGTTTACCCAGCCAATTTTTTATTGCCCTCGTCTCCTTGGGGTTGATGCTGTTCTACAGTTGGCAACTCAGCGTCGCCTCCCTCGTCGCCTTTGTCGTCGTTACCCTGATCAACCTACTTTTCCTTCCCGCCTTGCGCGAAAAAACCCGCAGCGCAATCATTGAAGCGACGGAAAACCAAGGCTTTTTGGTAGAAACCTTTCGCGGCGCCCTCGTCCTCAAAACCACCCAAGCTACTCCCCAAGCTTGGGAAGAGTATCAGAGGAATTTTGGTCGCCTCGCCAATCTAGGGTGGGGAACAATGAAGTTGAATTTATACAGCAGTACCATCACGGGGATAATTTCTAACCTGACGACTGTTGGTTTACTTTGGTTAGGCAGCTACTTCGTGATTAATCGCACCTTAAGCATTGGTCAGTTGATTGCCTTTAATGGCATGAGTGGCAACTTTCTCGGCTTCCTGGGATCGGTGATTGGGCTAATTGATGAATTTATTACCGCCCAGATTGTGATTCAACGCCTCTCAGAAGTCCTCGATGCCACCCCAGAAGAGGAAAACGAAACACAAAAACCTTGGGCAACAATTACCGGCGATGCTGATATTATTTGCACCCACCTCAACTTCCACCACGCGGGAAGAGTTGACCTGCTAAAAGACTTCAATCTGATTATCCCAGGGGGTAAAGTAACGGCACTGATTGGTCAATCCGGTTGCGGCAAAAGTACCCTCGCTAAACTGATTGCTGGATTATATCCGCTGCGAGCGGGTAATATCCGCTATGGCATCTATAACCAGCAAGACCTCTCCTTAGAATGCCTGCGGCAGCAGGTAGTGCTGGTGCCTCAAGAACCTCACTTCTGGAGTCGCTCAATTTTTGATAACTTCCGCTTTTCCTATCCCCAAGTTACCTTCGAGCAAATTGTCAGGGCTTGCCAGATTGCCAGTGCTGACGATTTTATCAGCGAACTGCCGGACAAATATCAAACAATCTTAGGAGAATTCGGCGCGAATATCTCAGGAGGCCAAAAGCAAAGATTAGCCATAGCTAGAGCAATTGTTACCGACCCGCCAGTGCTAATTTTAGATGAATCCACAGGCGCTCTCGACCCCGTATTGGAAGCTAAGGTGCTAGATAAACTTTTATATTACCGACAGGGCAAAACCACCATTCTGATTAGCCACCGCCCCAGAGTCATCCTGCGTGCAGATTGGATCGTCATGCTAGTGCAAGGAGAGTTGAAATTGCAAGGAAGTCCAGAGGCGTTGCGTCAGCTTCCCGGCGAGCATTTGGACTTTTTGAACCCTTGAAACACAATTTTGGATTAAGGATCGGTTATGACCGCACCCAATTTGATTCCCAAACCACCCTCTCTAACTACCCCTTCCCCAGGGGAGGCTAAGGCAATTTTTCTCCATCCCGCCACCCCAGATGAATTCTTGCCCCCCATCAGTCGGTGGACAATTTTAGGAGGGTTGGTTCTCCTGGCAGCCTTCAGCTTTGCGATCGCCCTCGCCAGTGTCCTAAAATATAAAGTCAGCGTCAAAGCCCCTGCCGCGATTCGTCCTGAAGGCGAATTGCGAATTGTGCAGTCATCCGTTGAAGGAACCGTCAAAAGTATCAAAGTCGCAGCGAATCAGGTGGTCAAACAAGGGGATATCATTGCCGAGATTGACGATTCCCGCCTGCAAACTAAAAAGCGGCAATTGCAAGGAAATATCCAGCAAGCTACTCTGCAACTGGCTCAAATCGAAATCCAGGCAAGTGCCTTAGATAGTCAAATTGCCGCTGAAGCTGAACGCACCCAGCGTGCGATCGCCTCATTTCAAGCTGAACTCAGCCGCACCCAACGGGACTTAAAAGACAAACAAATCACCGCTGTAGCGCAAGCCAACGAAGCTGAAGCGAACTTAAGGATAGCACAAGAAGAATGGCAAAAAGCGCAGGCCGAGTTAACAGCAGCCAAAGCAGACTTAAAGTCAATCCAAGCTGCCTTAAAAGCAGTAACAGCCAAGCAAGACAGATATAAACCTTTAGCCGAAGCGGGCGCAATTTCTCTAGATAAATACCAGGAAGCACAACTAGCAGTAGAACAACAAGAACAGGCGCAAGAATCCCAAAAAGCAGCGATCTTGGCGAAACAACAAGATATTGAGCGGCAAAAACGAGCGGTTGAAGCTGCCGAATCAAGATGGCAAGGAACTCAAGCTGCCCTCAATCCCAGCGATGCAACTGTGACAATGGTAAAGGAGAAAATTGCCGCAGAAAGTGCTACGGGTAAAGCTACCCTCGCCAGATTAAAACAAGAACGAGAGCAATTAATTCAGCGAAAAGTTGAATTCCAAAATCAACTCAACCGCGATCGGCAAGAACTGCAACAATTGCAAATCGAACTCGCCAACACTGTGATTCGCGCCGTAGCATCTGGCACCATCTTGCAACTGAATCTTCGCAACACCGATCAAGTGGTACGTCCAGGGGATGCGATCGCCCAAATTGCTCCCAGCGAAGCGCCTTTGGCGATCAAAGCGATGGTATCATCTCGAGATATCGGCAAGGTGGAAACGAGCCAAACCGCGTATCTGCGGGTTTCTGCCTGTCCCTACCCCGACTACGGCACCCTCAAAGGCAAAGTTACCACCATTTCTCCAGACGCTATTAAGCCTCAAGGCAAAGACTCCAATACTGCACAAGCGAGTATTGCCGTTGCTGTTGATGCCGCCTACGATGTGACTATTGAGCCAGAAGCTCTGACTCTGAGTATTGGGGGACATCAATGTACTATTCAATCGGGAATGGAAGGTACAGCTGAGATTATTTCTAGAGAAGAGACGGTCTTACAATTCATTCTCAGAAGAGCAAGGCTACTGATCGGGTAAGCAACAGCTATCTGACTCTCTATGTTTAATCGCCTCGCGGATTTCCCCTACCTGTTGGGTATAGATTGCATCATCCAACACCGGCACGCTTCCGTCTAAAGAAATATCTTCAGCTAAATCGATCCAAGACTTGCAGCCGCCGTATTCCGGCAAGTACTGAATTTCCCGGACTTGAGGCAGCTTGTACGTCCTCAGTAATAATACGTACAGTGGCTGGCGCGGCTTCCATTTCAGGCGCGTGCTGACAAACTCCTCGTTCCAAATATGATACGGTAGCAACGCCGCCACAGTTTCCGCTGCGCTTACCTGAAAAATATCGGTAATTTCCGCCCAACTACCGATGCGAATCGTTTCCGGATGCCAACCCGATTCTACTGGTTGCACTCGTATTGCATAATCGGCTTTAAGCAGTTCAGCGCGTTGATGTTCAAAAGTCGGATAGAGCAAAACTCGGTTATGGGCAACTTTA
>NZ_JBHFNP010000176.1:0-23275 GCF_041929235.1 Microseira sp. BLCC-F43 | reverse complement strand
TAGTCTTGGTGTAGGCGGAGTCTGTGACTCTTTTACGTAGGGACAGGGAGAAAGGATTCCCCGCAGGAGACGGCTCCTCTGTCATAACGCAATAATGCGCCTTTGCACGACTTCATGTCGCACTTTACCTTGGTTGTCTTGTGTTACTCTTCCCACAGACATTAGTAGGTTGGAGTAGCTGAGTATCATCAGCTTCATCAGGCTACGAACCTTATTCCACTGACCGTTCTGGGTTGCTCGATAAATTCTCTGTCTCAAGTTTTTAATTTGTTTGTTAACGAGTTTCCAATTGATGGATTCCCATTTCTCTAACGGTTCCTTCGCTCCGATGTCATTGCTGACCCTATCTTTCACTAAGGTTCAATTCCTTTAGTTTGATTGATCGCTGAAGACCTTCCAGAAGTTTGCCACCTTTCGGCGTGGGGCAAATTTTGCACCCCTATCCAAGGCATTACCCAAGGCTTTTGCTTTCTCTGGAATCCTTTACCCCCTCGGCATTTGGGTCTTCCTTGCGGTTGACGAACTTGAGTTATCGACCTAGCCCAAGAGCCAGTGGGGTTTACCGTGTTTCGCGTATGTGACCTGCGGGTGGTTCGGGTTCCATCTATATTCCGGCAGGGGTTTTACTCCTTCGTTATTGGCATCCGTTCACCAATAACTTACCTGCTTGCCTTTTGGCAGGGCGTGTCAGCTCTTTTCGCGGTTTACGTTTCACGGAATCTGCGATGATTCACTTGCGTTAACCCTATCCACCCTTTCCCTTACGGAATATATCAAACGAGCTGTTCGTATTTCCGTTTTTGTGCCTTGCATTCCCTTGGTTTCATTGCTTACTTCCTTGGTAGGCGGGGTTCTTGACCCTTTTACCTAGACAAAATCGAGAGCATTTCATCCACCGCGATTCATCCGGTGGATGAAATGCGACGCGGCGGATTTATCCGCAGTCAATCTTACCCATTTGGGTAAGATTGGGTTATAATCATAGTATGAGCAAAGTAACTGTCACGCTAAAACTGAAGTTCATCGATCTCAATCTCGCCAAAGCCGCTATGTTTGACGAGATGACAGACGAGAATACCCGTTTAGCTAATTGGTTGTTAACTATTCCACTGACTTCAAGAAGAAAGTTAACCACAGCCAAGATAGAAACTTCGCTCATGTCTGCGCTTGCTAACCAAACAATCCGGCATACCACTTCTGGGGTCGGGAAGAAAGTCAAACAATATAAATCTCTGCCACCAGAAATCAATAAGCAGAACTGGACAATTCATAAAGTTGGAGAAACTTATAGTTTAAGCTTCCCAACAATAAAAGGAACTTGCACGAGTTCGCGTAGAAGTAGCATCAAAACATTGGCAACCTATTTTAGACAGGCTGTTAGTTGGTGATACTTTAATTGATAAAGGTTCTGCCAAATTAATCAAACATCGACATAGAGTATATCTCTGTGACTATGGAAGTTCCACAGGTACAGACGATTAACAGAATTGGATGTGACCGAGGGCAAAACAATTTAGCTGTGGTAGCACCTGCCAAAGGTTTTGGAAAGTTCTGTCTTCGGCAAGGAAGTTAAACATCGTCGTCGTTCTAATCAGAAACGTCGTCATTCTTTGCAATCAGCTAAAAAGTTCCGAGCATTGAAGAAGTGGGATAAGCGATAGCGTAGGTGGATGGAAGCCGTTAACCACACAATTAGCAGAAGGATAGTTCGATTCGCTGAATATCTCAATGCTGACCTGGTGGTTGAAGATTTAGAATCCTGCCGTAATTCCATGAAGCAGAGCAAAAAGAATCGTTCTGATAAGGTCGAATCCAGACATTCTTGGGCGTATTATTCTTTAGAGCAAAAACTAGAGTATAAGTTAGCTCTGAAAGGTTTAAAACTAATTAAGCGTCCGGCTCCATATACCTCTAAATCTTGTTCTACTTGTGGCACTCTTGGCGATAGAAAAGGACATGATTTTAATTGCGCTAATGGACACTACCACAATGGGGATTTAAACGCATCGAGAAACTTAGCCCAATGGGATGGTTTCTCTTGTCAGCTAAACCTAAAGAAGGATGCTGCTGTAATGGTTTCATCTGGTTTAGTTGATCGGCTGGCAAGGCATCAGCCCTGAACGCCGATGTGGGATATTCCCTCTAGCAGGGAATATCTCTAGATGCAAGAATCCCCGTCTCTTTAGAGCGGGGAGTGTCAAATGGGAATATAGGGAAGGAGTCCTACAGAGGAAACGGTTCCTCAGTCAACAGTGCCGATGCACCTATACGCGACTTTCACGTCGCACACGCACAAAACGAGCAGTGCGAATAGCAACATCGGCGCTTTCGGTACTGCTGATTAAGTCCTTCAAGTTTTGCCTCAAATACCAGCATTTTTTACGCTCAACTATATAGCGTAATTCCTGCACAGATATCTAGACGGGGAATAAATTCCCCTTTGGATTTCATCCCCATGTCTGGAGCCAGGGGCTTTCATCCTTTAATTTCCGGTAAATCTCAAATCTCAAATCTCAAATGCTTTGTCAGTTTCCCACCTGTTCGCTTTGAGCGGTTTCGGCAGGCAATTGTTGCGGCATGGCGCTTTTGAGGGTTGCTGCCATTGTCCCGGCGGCATTATTTAGGTAGGTTCCGGTGCTGCTAGCCTTAACTTGACGCATCAAGCTTGCCATTTCCAAAGCACTCATGGCGAATTCCCAGCCCTTATTGCTTTTGATTCCCGCCCTCTCCAACGCTTGCTGCATGTTGTCTGCCGTCAAGACGCCAAAAACTACCGGCACCCCCGTCTGAAAACTCGCCGCCGCAATTCCCTTGGAAACCTCAGATGCCACATAATCAAAGTGCGGCGTTTGACCCCGGATTACGGCTCCCAGACAAATCACGGCATCATAGCGATGGGTGAGTGCCATTTGGTGCGCCATCAAGGGAATTTCAAAACTGCCCGGTACCCAAACGTAATCTACCTGAGTGCCGTGGGGGTTAACATCGACCCCGTGGCGTTTTAGGCCATCTTGACACCCCTCCAAAAGTTTGGTTGTCACCAAGTCGTTAAATCGACCGATGACAATGGCAAACCGCAGGGATTCTGTTTGAGTAAAATTCCCCTCGTAAACTGTCATTTGAAGCGTCCTTTGGTCATGGGTAATAGATAATAACTCAAGTTGCCAGTTATCGGAAGCGAAAGCAGAAGGGGGCAAATAACGTTATGACTTGGGTTTTAACTTCTCTTGCCCGCTTCTGCTTTCGCTTCACTTGGGTTGGGCAGCCAAGACTGTCGCCAGCGTTTCTCTAAGTATTTTCTTGAATACTTTTGTCACTTTAACTACTTAATCTCCTTAATTTTTTGACCTTACAGCTAGCCTGGGAGAGCTGATTGACCCAAATTTCTGATTGGCCGACTTGAGGATTCGATTATATCATAAAATCAAGCGTTACTGGTAATGGGTAATGGGTAATGGGTAATTTTCAAGAAGTCAAAATCCTGTTAATCCAATTACCAATTACCAATTTATAACTATTCCCAGCTTGCCAAAAAATATAAACACACAAGATTCCCAGCATGAAACGAAAGAGCAAACTAACAACTTCATCGGTTAATCTTGGCAAGTATTGCGTTCCAACTTGCACCCCCAAAAGTCCACCTGCACCTAATATAATTCTCTCTCGCCACAACAGGTTTCCTTGCCAAGCATGTCCCGCGCCAGCAGAGCAAGCCGTAATCACAATAACGCCTAAACTAATTTGAATTGCTACTTTAATTTTTTCGCCCAATAGTAAAATTTTTCAAGGCACCATAATGATACCGCTCCCCACACCAAATAAACCTGCTAGTACCCCTGCTGCACTGCCAGTGATAATTCTAGCAACAATAGGGTTGGTAATATTTGAGGCGATAATTTCTTCTGTTTCCGGATGCTTTTGTTGCTGATTGAGGCGCTTAGGAAGGTCTACCAAATAAATATTTGTTAGCAATAAAACGCCAAAAGCAGCCAGCAGTAAATCCGAGGCAATTTTATCGGCGAAATCAGCACCAATTTGAGCGGTGATAATCGCTGTAAATCCTAATAAAACAATGGGTTTTAACATGAAAAAACCCATTCGCCAGTTTTGAATTGTACCAAAAATGGCGGGAATGAAAATAGAGAGACTGCTGGTAGCGATCGCTTGCACGGGCGAATACCCAAGTGCCACCAACAAAGGAACTATCAAACTGCCGCCGCCAATGCCCAAAAAACCAGCACTTACCCCATAAATTAGACCGCCAATCGCTAAAATTAACCAATTGTGTGGAAGCATAAAATGGTAATGGGTAATCGGTAATCGGTAATCGTTAATGGGTATTATAGCAATCCGTCCTGGATTTGTGAAAATCTCTCTTAACTCTTCCTCTGCGTTCTGGAGCGTCCTCTGCGGTTCAATTAAAAAAGTCTTTACCCGCAACTCAAATAGGATTGCTATAGGTAACTCAAGTTGCTAAGTTACATCGCTTAGCAAATCAACCCGGTTTCTCTGAAAAATCGTGGGTTTGACAGGGAGAAATCTACGAAGAAACCGGGTTGATGACTGGGGTAATGGGTAATTGTCAAGAGTAGACTGCCAATGAATCCAATTACCAATTACCAATTACCAATTACCAATTACCCATTAGCTAATAGCTACTTTCGACGAAATCCACTCAGCTAAGAGCGCATTCACTTTATCTGGTACTTCGTCGTGGGGACAATGCCCTGCTTGCAGATAGTGTTCCGTCAGTTGAGGATAGAATTGACGGAACTTTGCCCCCCGTTCTCTGGAATTCATCCAGGGATCGCCTTCTCCCCACAGCATCAACAGCGGACAGGTTAATTTTAAGAGCAGCGCGTCCACTTTTTCGCCTTGGGGCGTACTGAAAACCGAAGCAAAAACTTGCACCGCACCCGGATCGCAGGAAGGACGGTAAATTTCTTCCACTAATTGATCGGTAACGGCACTTTTGTCAAGATAAACTTTTTCCAGGGTTTGACGAATTACCCAGGGTTGCCGCGCGTATTGAAATACCAGATAATTTGCCCAAGGTTGGCGCAGAATCGATAGAACCGCGTCACCCCATAGCTTGCGGAACGGATCGGGTTGGGGCTGAGGTTTGATTTCAGTAAATGGTCCAGCACTGTTAACCAACACCAACCCCGCAGCAGAAGAAGGACGTTCTGCCGCCAAACACAAACTGGCATAGCCACCTAACGAGTTTCCTGCCAAGACTACGGGCTGACAGATGACCTCTGTGACAAAATCATACAGTTGGTCGCGCCACAAATTACCGCTATACTGCCAGTTGGGTTTAGCCGAACGTCCAAAGCCCAGTAGGTCGATCGCCCAGACTTCAAAATCCTGCGACAATCCGACGATATTTTTACGCCAGTGGTCTGTAGACGCACCAAATCCGTGGATTAATAGTAACGGCGGGCGCTGGGATTTGCGTTTGCCAGCTTTGACGTAGTAGATAGGTTGCTCTTGCCACTGCCAGTAGGCTCCAGGAATAGAATGTTGTGAGGAGGCGATGGTTGCCGACATGGTCACCGGAAATATTAAGTCCGGTTATATATCTTAACCCGATTGGGTGGGGAGGAGGCAGGTGAGCTGCAAAGCAGGTGAGTAGGGGAGTAGGGGAGAATATACATTCAAATTCCCATCTGCCCATCTGCCCACCTGCCCATCTGCCCACCGGCTTAATTTTTAATTTTTAACTTTTCCCCGATTAAATCTGTTGCCGCCTTGCTATCCAAAGGTTTAGACAAAAAGTTACCCTGCCCGCACTGACACTGTAAACTTCGCAGTTGGTACATCTGCTCGGCTGTTTCCACCCCTTCTGCAATCACGTCCAGTCCTAGATTATGAGCCAAATTTACAATTGTTCGCACTACCTCGCTGCTTTCATTACCCAGACTGAGACGACTGACAAAAGAACGGTCTATCTTCAAGGTATCAAGAGGCCATTGGTGCAGGCGACTGAGGGAAGAATAGCCCGTACCGAAGTCATCAATAGACAATTGAATTTGGCGGGCTTTGAGTTGGTCTAAAACCGCTGGTGCAACTTCGGCGATTTCCATGAAAATTGTTTCGGTCAACTCGAGTTTTAATCGACTCCCCTCCAAGCCGGTTTCTTGTAAGATGCGATCGATCTGGTCGATCAAATCGGGTTGTACCAATTGCAACCCTGCCAGGTTAACGCTGATCGTCAAGCAACTGGCAGAAGGAAATTGCTTTTGCCAACAGCCAAGTTGGCGACAAGCTTCCCGCAGCACCCAACTTCCCAAAGGCAAAATCAAACCTGTTTCTTCAGCGGCGGGAATGAAGTCGCCTGGGGAAACTAAACCCATTTGGGGATGATTCCAGCGTACCAGTGCCTCGAAGCCGGTCAGCCTTCCCGTGAACAGGGATACGATGGGTTGGTAGTGCAGCAGTAGCTCTTGGCGTTCGATTCCTCGTCGCAAGTCGGCTTCCAATTCCAAGCGTGCCAGTGCGTGGGCGTGCATTGAGGCGTCAAAGACAGCCGAGCAACCCTTACCCCTTCGCTTTGCGTAGTACATCGCCGTATCAGCAGCCCTTAAAAAGTCTTCGGGTCGGTCATAATTGGTCGTAGACGCAATGGGGGAATTACCTGCGATCGCCATCCCAATGCTAGCCGTGGTGAACACCTCGCGCCCTTCGAGATGAAACGGCATCGCGATACTGGTGTGAATCTTCTTTGCAATGCGTTGCACTTGCGCTATATCTTCGAGTTGGGTTATTAGCAGGGCAAACTCGTCGATGCCAACCCGCGCCACCATATCTGCAATTCCCACGCTGCGCACCAGCCTAGCTGCGGTAGCGCTCAACAGTTCATCTGCAACTAGGTGTCCCAGACTGTATTTAATCACATCGAAGCGATCCAAATCTAGGAACAGAACTGCAAATAAAGCCCCTGACAAGTCTTGTAAGTCTTGCTTGCTCCTGCGATCGAGTAGCTGTCCCAAATTTTCCAGGAATAAAGTCCGGTTAGGCAAGCCTGTGAGGGGGTCATAAAATGCATAAAATCGCAGTTGCTCTTCGGCTTGTTTGCGCTCGGTGATATCGTGGCAATTGATCACCACTCCTTTTACACTTGGATCGTCGACCAGGTTGGTGGCAACCGCTTCTAGAAAACACAAGCTACCGTTGCGACGGAAGAGACGACATTCAATCGCAGCTTGACTGATTCTGGGTTGTTTGAGACTGCGCTTCATCGTTGCGATCGCTAGGGACACGTCTTCTGGATAAATATAATCCAGGCACTTTTTTCCCAGCAGTTCTTCGGTTTTATATCCAAAAATCCGTTCTTGCGACGGGCTGATATAGCGAAAAATCCCGTCTTTGTCCACAATTACAACGATATCCGTGGCGTTTTCAATCAGCGCCCTGAAGCGTTGCTCGCTTTCTCTGCGCCCCGCTTCCGCCAGCTGGTTTTGCCGTCGCACGGCGGCTTCGCGCAACTCCCGTTCTACCGCCGGTATCAAGCGGGCGAGGTTGTCTTTCATCACGTAGTCGTGGGCGCCTGCTTTCATCGCCGCCACCGCCGCATCCTCGCCAATGTAGCCGGAGACGATAATAAATGGCAGGTCTAATCCAGTTTCCTGCAACAGCTTTAACGCGTCTGGGGCGCTGAATTTTGGCAGCGAATAATCGGAAATCACCATATCCCATTCATGCAGAACCAGCTGGTTCTGCATCGCCACCGCTGTTTCCACCCGCTCTAAGAACAGCTTGTAACCTGTACGTCGCAACTCCCGCATTAACAATAAAGCGTCTTCTTCACAATCTTCCACTAGCAGAACTCGTAGATGCGTCTGACTCATAAAATTGCTCCTTTAGTTGGGGGATTGGGCTGTTTAGGCATCGGCTGCGGTTATCAGTACTTTTGGTGCAAGTTGGGGCAGAATTTTCTCCTTTAGCGCCCATATCTCCCTCATCTTTACCCAATACACCATGTTCAATGCCCTCTCTCCCCATTACTTTTCACGATGGCGGTGCTTCATTTAACACTAGCCAATACAACCCTAATTGCTGTACTGCTTGGGCGAATTCTGCATAATCCACGGGTTTGCGGACGTAGCTGTTGGCTCTGAGGCTATAGCTGTGCAGTCGGTCTTTTTCCTCTGCTGATGTGGTGAGAATCACCACGGGTAACAAATGGGTGCGATCGTTTGCCCGCAATTGCCGCAATACTTCTAACCCATCGATTTTGGGTAGCTTCAAATCCAGTAATATCAGCTGGGGCATGACGCTCAAATCCCTACCGGCATAGTTGCCCGTACCGAACAGATAATCCAACGCTTCTACACCATCGCTGACTACTACCACTTCGCTCTTGACGCTGCTGTGTCGCAGCGCCAAGAGCGTCAGCATCTGGTCGTCCGGATTATCTTCTACCAATAAAATGATTTTTTTGCCAATCGAGTAAATTGTTGCCATCACCATCCGGTGAATAGGTTTTAGGTAGATAGGTTATTATTATTTACCACCTATTAGGCATTCAGGGTGAAATAAAAGCTAGCTCCTTTTTCTACTTCGGCACTAGCCCAGATTTGACCCCCGTGGCGATGAATGATGCGCTGTACGGTTGCTAGACCAATGCCGTTGCCTTCAAATTCTGTGATGCTGTGCAGGCGCTGGAAGGGGGCAAACAGTTTTTCGGCATAATTCATCTCAAAACCGGCACCGTCGTCGCGCACGTAGTATGTCGGGTCTGGGGCATTGGGCATTGAAGCTGTTTCCCCATGTCGCAAAACGCCGAATTCGATGCGGGCGCTGTTATGCTTGCTGGTGTATTTCCAGGCGTTGCCGAGTAAGTTTTCTAGTGCCACCCGCAGCAGTTTGGCGTCTCCCTGGACTTGGATGCCTGGGGTGATGAGAAACTCAACTTGCCTTTCGGGTTGGGTTGCTTGCAGTTCGCTGCAAATTGATTGCGCAATCGCGCTTAAATCTACGCTGGCTAATCCCATCTGCGAGCGCGTAATCCGCGATAAACTCAACAAGTCATCGATTAACTGTCCCATGCGCTCCGTAGCAGCACACACTCGCCGCAGGTAATCTTTCCCCACTTCGTCGAGTACCTCGCTGTAGTCTTCTTGCAGCGCCAGAGAAAAGCCGTTGATGCTCCGCAGCGGACTTCGCAAGTCGTGGGACACTGAATAACAAAATGCTTCCAGTTCTTTGTTCGCGGCGTTAAGTTCTACGTTTCGTCGCTGCAAATCTTCGTTAAGTTTTTTAACTTCTGCTTCCGTTCGCTTTTGTTCTGTGATATCATTATTAATTTCCAAAATTGCCGATGGCTGTCCGTATTCGTCATGCCACAGAGTCCAGCGGCTGGCTACAATAATTTTTTCGCCGCTGCGTTTGGTATGAATCAGTTCTCCTTGCCAATGCCCCGATGCGCGTAACTCTTGATCGATGGCTTCTGAAGATACAGAAAATTCGGTTTGCAACAGGGCGTGGACATTTTCGCCAATTGCTTCTTCTTTCGTCCATCCGTAGAGGTTTTGGGCGCCAGTATTCCAATAGGTAATTGTATGGGACAGGTCGCGGATGGCAATCGTGTCGTTAGCCAAATCGATCACCTGAGCGTGCTTTTTGAGTTCTTGCTCGGCTTTGCGGCGCTCGATTAGCTCGCGTTCGGCTCGTTGGTGGGCATTCCACAGTTCGGCGGTGCGCTTGGCGACTTTAGTTTCTAATTCTTCATTATCTTTTTGCAGTGCGGCTTTAGCAAGCTGACGCTCGGTTACGTCTACGCCAATTGCCCACATTTCCCATCCGGGAATGGGGAATTTCTGGGAAATATTCGACCAGGCAATTGTTTTTACCTTTCCATCTTTGCAAGTAATTTCCCATTCCCAATTGCGGTAGTTATTGCACCGCTCGGCGCATAAAGTCTGCATCGAAGTGCGATAGGATTCATTGGGATATAGTAGTTCCCAGGCATTAGGGTTGCCGACAATTTCGCTACTGGTAAAACCTGTGATGCGTTCGCATTCTTTGTTCCAAACTATAAATCTGCCTTGCTCGTCTAAAGCATTGAGCATTACGGGCATGTTTTCTAACACGGTACGCAGGCGTTCTTGACTTTGACGCCATGCTTGTTCGATGCGCTTGCGATCGCTAATATCCAGCACAAAGGCGACACAAGTATCGGGATATCCTTCCACCAGCGCCGCCCCGATCAGCACCGCAACGCGACTGCCATCAGGACGGAGGTATTCTTTCTCGAAGGGGGTACAAATTCCACAATTATTCAATTCCTCAAGCGCTTGTTGATCGACATGGCAATATTCTGGTGGGGTAATTTCGTTCCACCGTAATTTTCGGGCATACAATTCCTCTCTGGTGCGACCCACTGTTTTCAAAAAGGCATCATTGGCTTGTGTAATGTTACCATGCATGTCGCAGACGAGCGCGCCGATGATATTAGAATCAACCAAGCGCCTAAAGCGGGCTTCGCTTTCTTGCAACGCTGATTCGGTAGCTTTTTGCTCGGTGATATCGCGGGTAATCGTGGCAATTGCGATCGCGCACCCTGTCTGAGAATCTTTAATCGGGAAACTGTTGTGATGAACGGCAATGGGTGCATTCGTTTGAAAATGCCGCAAGCGATATTCACCACTCCAATTGCCTTTTTCCATCATCCCTGGCAACACAACATTTCTGTAGTTGTCGATGTCTTCCGGCATGAGGTAGTCAAATATTTGGGGATCTTTGGCTGATGCGTTGCTGTTAAGTCCAACCAGTTTTTGCCCTGCTTCGTTCACAAATAGAATTTTCCCTTCTAGGGAGGCGATGCTGATAAAGTCGGGGCTATTTTCGATTAGGGATATAAACTGCTGTCGCTCTTGTTCGGCAATTTTGCGATCGCCTATATCTACTAATAATGCAATGCTGCCAATAATCTTGCCGTTGGGTTCTTTTATTGGAGCCGTCCAAACGCTCACATCAATTAACGAACCGTCTTTTTTCTGGCGACGTAATTCCAACGCCGTTTCAGTTGCACCCTGCAAAGTAGCGCGGAATCTATTCTGGAATTGTTGCTGTTCTTCGACGGGAACAATGGGGAGAAGTTTACCCAAAACTTCTGCTTCCTTCCAACCAAAAAGTTTCTCGGCAGCAGGGTTCCACGTGGTAACGTTGGCGTTGGTATCGAGGGTAATAATGCCCAAGGGCGAAGTTTGAATCAAGGTTTGCAGAGTTTGATTGGTAGCGCGCAGCTGTTCTTCTGCTTGCTTGCGTTGCATCAACGAACCCAGCTGCAAAGCAACCGAGGAAACTAGCCTCACCAGGGTTGGATCTTCTGCACGCTTTTCTACGGTAAAAAATATCAGCACCGCTAACACTTGGTCATCCGCCAGGATAGGCACGCCAAAACCGGCTTTAATCCCGCATTTCTTCGCCATATTCGCACGGCTAGACCAACTTAGGGGTTGAATAGAAACATCTTGATTCCATTCTGGCTGTTTGGTCCCCCAAACTCGCCCCGGTATGCCAACACCGGGTGGAAATGCCAATCCCTCGCTGATGCGGCGGAAGAGTTTGAGTTTTGCCAAACGGTTGTATCCCACAGCGCTGCATTTAATTTCCCCATCGTTGGCAGATGGAATCCATACTTCTCCATATTCCCAGCCAGTAGTTTCGCATACTTGGCCCAGGGTGACTTCTAGGGCGCGATTGAGATCTTTAGCATCGTTAATTGCTTTGGTAAGAGATTGGTATAGCAGCAGTTGTGCTTCTGTATGTTTTTGTTCGGTAATTTCTCTAGCGATCGCATAACTGCATCCATCTTGATATCGCGAGTAGTTCCAAGACAACCACCGATAGCTGCCATCTTTATGGCGGTAGCGATTTTCAAACCGCAACAGATCTTGCTCCCTGCATGTTTCGCTGGCGAGCAAGCTGGATTCTACATCATCGGGATGGACGAATTCGATCCAAGGGCGCGATCTCAACTCGCCTGTTGTCCAGCCTAAAATTCTTTTCCAGGCTGGATTTACTAGCTTAAAATACCCATCTTGTCCAACAACGCAGAACAAGTCTAGCGACATGTGGAAAAACTTTTCCATTGCGCCTGCTGCTGTCAATGTTGCGTTTTGTTTACGTAGCTGTAGATTTATCATCTTCTTCTATTAATTCTTTAATTTAATTTGTACCACTACCTAAAAACGTGGAGTGACAAAATAGCTAAGATCAACACTCTTTGGTCATAGACAAAAAAGACAAAGCGGACTCTTCCTCTTTACCAAGACAGGGGCGGTAGCAAAGTTGCTAGGTACTTCCATCGCTTTTAAAAGTTTTGACACAGGTTCCGTCAGTAGTTCCACCAAAGCTAAAGGGCGCAATTTAAACTAGAGTTGTTGGTAGGTTGCCCTTTGACCCCACATGGTCCCTTGTGCAGATGTAATAAGAATTACTAAAAAAGTACGGTCATGCCGCTCGTCGCCAGCTTTTAATGCTATTCAACTTGCTCTTTAATGTAAGCTGAACTAAGTTAAGAAACGGTAAAATTTATGGCAAAAAGCACTATTATCAACTTAATTTAATTTTTTTGTCTCTATCTGAAGAAAGAAATTCACGGCTATCGCCGATTCAGGGTGGGGAAGAGGACGCGGGGAGGGGGGGACGCGGGGATGGGGGGAATGGGGAAGATGGGGAAGACACTTGAAGTAATTACTTTTAGTTCAAGAGTCTCCCAGGGTCCCTTTGTTTGTATAAAATTATGCCTAGCGAAGAACAACCGAGTCTGTTTGACCTATCAACATTGGGTGAATCAACCCCAAAGGTAAATTTCCACCCAGATTTGATTCCCACGAATGCCAAAATTCCTATTCCTCCCGGCACTTATCAAACCATGACCGAGATGGCGGCACATTGCAACAGGTGTCACAGATGCGATCTAGGAGACAATCGTACCCACGCAGTCATCGGACGGGGCAATATCGAAGCAGATGTGATGATTGTAGGGGAAGGTCCTGGTCAAAACGAGGATGAAACAGGATTGCCTTTTGTGGGTAAAGCCGGACAACTGCTAGAGAAAATTCTAGCGTCTGTAGGGATAGATAGCGATCGCGATGTTTATATCTGCAACGCAGTCAAGTGTCGCCCACCCGAAAACCGAGTTCCGACTGCTGAAGAAATAGCAGCTTGTAAACCCTATCTTCTAGAACAAATTCGCATGGTAGACCCGAAAATTATTCTGCTGACTGGCGCGACTGCTGTACGCAGTTTGCTGAACGAGAAGCGGGGTATTACAAAAATTCGCGGTCTTTGGATGGAGTGGGAAGGACGTTTGTGTATGCCAATTCTTCATCCTGCTTATCTGTTGAGAAATCCTTCAAAAGAACGCGGCAGTCCCAAGTGGTTAATGTGGCAAGATATCCAAGCAGTGCGTGCAAAACTCGATGAAATTGGTGGTAATAGGTAATGGGGAAGAGGACACTCCTGACGCGGTGACACTCCTGACGCGGAGAATTTGGAAGATGGGGAAGAAATTACTTCTAGTTCCAGAGTCTTCCCGATCTCCCTCATCCAGCTGCAAACCGCTATAACTTTTCTCACTTTGTGGGGTGGGCATCCTGCCCGCCCCAGATATTTTTGCCATCTTGTCTGTTTTCCCCCATTAGCAATTAGCAATTAGCAATTAGCAATTAGCAATTACCAATTACCAATTACCAATTACCAATTTCCCGGTCGGATAACACCAGCACGACAATCCCGTAACCAGATTTGAATCGCTTGACCGATAACACCTTGACTGCTTTCCCGTGGCGCTGTAGGCGGGCGTTCATCTGGGTATAATCCGGTCTGGGAAAACATCATTGCTAGTAGCCAACCGCTGTCAGTTTTAGTTAAAAATAGCCAGTGATATTGCTGGAGTAGAACTGGTTTATTTCCTACATACTGTCGTTCTAAAGTGGTAAGAAAAACTTGCCGCAGGTCTTCTGAATTAGAGTCGGGTGCAGCTTGAGTATATTCGCCGGGACCAAGGGTGAGGGGTTCAAACTCTGGGCGTCCGGCTAAAATTACGTAGCTGTAAACCTCAACGCTTCTACTGCGACGCCTTGCCCTTTGGGTGACCCGATTGGCATAGCTGGGTAAATCCCGCAGCAAGAGAGCAATTAATGTTTCTACGTCAGCGGGACACTCAATCGGGCGTCGGGCATTGGGTATTTCGCTTATTAGCTGGTTTTCTGTACTCAGGACTGTAGAACTTAAAACTTGGGAGAATGCAAACGGTAAACAAAAAGCAGCCAGAAGAAATTTCCTGACAGATGGCGGGTGAGTGGTGACTGCTAACTTCAACTTTGCTGGTGTTTTCTGACTGCACGGGCAATTAGGGGAGCCTTTTTTTCCAGTCCTTCCAGCGTCAGGTCGCCATCAAGGTAGAGTTGATACCATTGCTGGCGCTGGCGGATGACTCGTTCGTCGTCTCGCAGGCGCAAGCGTTGTAAAGTAAAGTCTGCTCTTTGGCGTTGTTCTGGAGGAACCTCAAAATCAAAAGATCTGAGAAAGGTTTTGGATTCACCAGTTGTTTGATTGATGAATTTACAGCAAATTTGGGGTGTTTCTTCTGTTAGTTGTGGAAAGGCGGGATTATCTACCCAGGTTCCGGTTAGAGAATACCATATTACATCCAATAAAAAGGTTTTTCCTAAACCATTATCGCCTGTAAAAATCTTCAATCTTTCGCCAATTTTTACATCAAATTGAGGCGCAGGGCCGACTCGCTTCAGGTGCAGTTCTGTCAACATTTGATTATCCCCTTTGCTATTCACGCAACAGAAGGTGAACTACCTACGCTTCCGTGAACTATCTAGTGCAGGCTTCTGCAATTCCCGAAAGAATCGCAGAACTTCCATCGCGGTACTATCGGTATGCGATACCTTTATTTTCCCGCTACGGCTGTTTAAAGTCAGGAACAGTCCCAGCCCGACTCTTTTTATGTTGACTGCGGCATTAATGTCGCGGTCAACCCAGATATTTTCTACTTCATCCCAATATTCTCTGATACTGCAATCTGTAAATACAGATTCGTCGCGGTATGAAAGATATTGAGAAGTACAGGCAGGTACAACTGGCAACACCCTAGCCCCAGCTTTCGCGGCTATGTATTCTAGAGTTTGAAATCCCTGTCCAAACGCAGCATCAAGCCAGGATTTGTTTAATCCCGACTTGGCACTTTGACCATTAGTAAGAAACTTCCCCGATTCATCCTGTTTTGCCTTGTTACGCTTGGTCAGATTTCTCAATTCCAAGTCTTCATGGAAAAAGACTTTCTTGCCAGTTTTTACCAATTTGTGAGCGGTTTTAAAAGCATGGTCTTTTCTTGATCTAGCAATACGTTGATGAATGCAGGCTTCTCGCTTGGCTAGCTTTCGCCGCCTATTAGAGGCTTTTTTCCTAGCTGACCTGCGTTTAGATACTTGCGCTAATTTATTACCATACTTCCGAAAAGATTTTAACGATGCAATTTTATCTCCATCAGAGGTAGCCAAGTAGTCATCGCCAAAAAGGACGGCATCTATACCAAGCGAATTATCCCAATTCGGGGCGAGATCGTCCGGAATAAACTCTGGTACTGTTGAATCTTCTACACACAGATTTGCATACCATCCATCCGCTTTTTTGATCGCCTGAACGGTCTTAAGTTTAAATCCTGGTGGCAGAGGTCGATGCAAGCGAATTTGAACGCCACCAATAAATGGCAATTTCAATACGCAATTGACTGGATCAATCCACTCATTTTTAGCTTGTGGAAACTTAAACGATCGGTAATCTGCCTCGGTCTTGTAACGAGGTCTACCGCTACGAAACCCCTTGCTGTCTCCTTTGATATACCACTCCATTGCCTTTTTTAGGCGAGACGTGTAAACATCTTGCAAAACAGTTGAGTAAACACCACTTAGATCGAGCAATTCACCTGACCATTTTACAGTTACCAAATCTTTTTTTAGTTCTGGCAACTGCGCCTTAAGGTCTGTCAAATAAGGATTGTCTGCTAGTTCTGGTAAATGACAAATTAGCGGACAAGCGTTTATAGGGCAACGGTTTCTATCCCACCAATCCAAACACTGACCTAACCAACGATTGTAGAGGTAGCGACAAATTCTTAACCACTTGTTCATTTTCTCGATTTGAGCCGTAAATGGATAAATCCGGTATTGATAGTTAAGTTTCATGTCCCTACCTCACTTCGACCTTAATGAGTGTCGCTGCTTCAAAATACACTGATTCTAGCAGAGTTTTCGGAAAGCTTGTGAGAAATGATTTTGTACACAAGGGTCGTGAGGTTAGCGATCTTAAAGTTCACCATGTTTTGACAACCAAATACAGACGCAAAGCTTTTACCGCAGAAATGCTTGCTCGTCTGCACAACATCTTGGAAGAGTTGCTCTTAAAGTGGGATTGCAAGCTGGTAGAGTTTAACGGCGAATCCGACCAGGTTCACGTACTTTTTCAGTACCATCCAGATATCGCACTTAGCAATCTGGTAAACAACATTAAATCCGTAACTTCTCGCTTTCCTTAGACAAGAGGAAAGCGGATCTCCGGGCATCAATATACTGGAAAGATGTTTTCTCCAATGGCTCTTATGCAAGTCGCCAGCTGTGGCGGCGTTACTATATCAACTCTTCGTCAGTATATTGAGAATCAATCGCGTCCCGACAATTGATCGATTTGGGCGACTCCGTACCGGAGTCGCCCAAATCGATTCAGTGTGGGATGAATCGTGGATCAAGCTAATTCTTCGCAAATTAGCCTGAAAGCTGCTGCTGGATCGGTGGCGGCGGTGATGGGGCGTCCGATCACGAGGTAGTCGGCACCTGCTTTGAGGGCAGATGCGGGAGTAAGCGATCGCTTCTGATCCCCCTTATCTGCCCAATCAGGTCGCACTCCTGGACAAACTAGGACAAACTCCTCCCCGCAAACTTGCCGTAATTGTTGCGCCTCCTGGGGCGAACATACAGCACCATCTAACCCGCTTTCTTGCGCCAGCAGCGCCATTTGTAAGGCATATTCTGGCAACTCTAAGGGAATTTTGAGGTCAAAGGCTAAATCCCTGGCGTTTAAACTCGTCAATAGCGTAATGGCAATCAGTTTGGGCGGTTTTTGTCTTTTTGCTTCTGCCCCCGCCTCTACGGCTGCTTTAGCGGCCTGTAGCGCGTTTTTTCCGGCATTCGCGTGGATCGTGATTAAATCAACACCATAACCTGCTGCGGCACGACAAGCACCCGCGACGGTGTTGGGGATATCGTGAAATTTCAGATCCAGGAAAATACGCTTTTGTCGGTCTTTTAGGATACTAAGAATTTGGGGGCCAGTACTGACAAATAACTCTAGCCCCACTTTGAAGAAACGTACCTCGTCTAGCAGATCGATCAGGGCGATCGCCTCTGCTGCTGTTGGCACGTCTAAAGGTACGATAATCCGTTCGGCGACTAACATCTAGTGAATTTCAAATTTTAGATTGGGTCATATGATGTCCGCCTAATTACCCTTAATCAAAATATCACCGCGTCACCGTGTCACCGTTCTCCCAAGTCATTCCTAACTATGGGTGAAGAACCGGACATGATATCAGCGGTCAGCGATCGCAGATCGCAACTGCTGACAACTGACAACAAAGCCATTTTCACGGCATCAGACGAACAAACTTACTTTTGCCAACCTGTAAGATGCGTCCGTGGAGGGAATCCGGTGTATCAAAAGTGAGGTTGATGTCGGTAATTTTATCGCCATCTAGGCGCACCGCCCCGGATTGAATCTTCTCCCGCGATTCTCGATTGCTGGAACAAAGTTTACTAGCGCCGAGAAGGTTAACCAACTTGGCGGGAAACTGCAACGCCGAAACCGAAAATTCGGGTAAAGATTGGCTTTCCGTAGCCTTTTCGGCGTCTTGGGCAGCTTGTTTACCGTGGTATTGAGACACAATCTCAAAGGCGAGGAGTTTTTGGCGAGCGCGAGGGTTTTCTGGCAATCTATCCAAAGGCAGATTTGTCAGCAATTCAAAATACTGCTCTAGTAAATTATCCGGAATCTTTTGCAACTTTTGATACATGTCGCTGGGGTGTTCCCTTAACCCGACATAGTTACCCAGGGACTTGGACATTTTTTGCCCGCCATCGGTGCCGATTAAAATCGGCGTCAACACTCCAAACTGGGGCGATAGACCAAAGTGTCGCTGCAAATCCCGCCCCACGGCGATGTTAAACTTTTGGTCGGTGCCGCCCAACTCGACATCAGCTTGAACTGCCACCGAGTCATATCCTTGCATCAACGGGTAGAGAAACTCGTGCAAGTAAATCGGGTTTTCTTTCTGATAACGTTCGGCAAACCCTTCTTTTGCCAGCATCTGCCCCACCGTCATCGTCCCCAGCAATTCTAGAATCTTTGCCAGATCTAGCGAAGATAGCCATTCCGAGTTATAGCGAACTGAAAGACGCCCTGGGGTGTCAAAATCCAAAATTGGGCGGACTTGATCGAGATAAGTTTGGGCATTTTTTGCTACCTGTTCCGCAGTTAGTTGCTGGCGCACTTCTGATTTGCCGGTCGGATCGCCGATGCGTGCGGTAAAATCGCCAATTATCAGGACAGCTGTATGACCGGCATCCTGAAACGCTCGCATCTTACGGACGGGGATACTATGACCTAAATGGATATCGCTACCCGTGGGGTCAATTCCCAACTTGACTCGCAGCGGTCGGTCGGTTTGAATTAAACGTTGAATCAGGTTCTCGTCAGCATTTTCCCCATCGGGTTTGTTGGGAAAAATCTCGCTGACGCCCCGATGCAGCCACGCGAAGTTTTCATTCATACTTGTAGATTGATGGGAGGTCATAATTTAAGAATGCCCAGTTTGGTTAATCAGGGTCGATTCACCCAGCTATCTGGTAAACTCAACGACTGTCTAGTTAATTTCACACCCACAGGTTGACATCACAATTGTTTAACAGCCAGACTACTGTGACATCCTCCCCCACCAAATCAAATATTATAATGGGGCATCGCTCTCGGATCGCTACTTGGATTTCCTGGTTGTTCGCTTATGGGGTTGCGACACTTGCCTAGACTGGTTTGCACCAGCCCCCGGTAGATCGTCTGCACAGGCGCTTTCGATTCCCGTTTGCCCAACGGTACTAACTAACTTAATTCCTCTGTTTCTGATCACCTGAGAGCTAGCTACATCCCTATCCGTCGTATAGTTACAGTTCGGACACAAATGCACTCTAACCCTCAAATCTTTCCTCACTTTTGCACCGCAAGAGGGACACTCTTGAGAAGTCCCCCTAGCATCGACTTCCCCGAAGAACTTTCCTCGCTGCCAGCACAGGTACTTGACGATGGTTCTAAATTGACCGAATCCTGCGTCAAGCATGTGTTTTCCCAACATACCTTTTGCACTGATTCGGTAGTCCAAGTCTTCCATGAAGACCATATCGCCAGCATCACAAAGAGCGTGAGCTTGCTTGAAGTGAAAATCCTTGCGAGTGTTGTCAATTGTGTGGTGAAGTCTCGCAACTTTAATCCGAGCCTTCTCGTAATTCTGGGAGCGCTTCTTTTTTCTCTTGAGTCTGCGTTGCAGCACTTTCAGCCTACTTTGCAAACTCTTAAAAAACTTAGGCGGCTTTACGAAGACCCCGTCGCTAGTTGCCAAAAACTTCTCCAACCCCACATCTACCCCGAGCGGATGACCGTGGGGAATGGGGTCGGGAACGCTGACATCACACTGGATATTGATAGAAGCGTACCACTTGTCGGCACACCGAGAGATTCTCACCTGCTTGACAACAAATCCACTAGGTATGGGTCGGTGCAGGTTGATGGGGATTGCTCCAATCTTAGGCAGTTTAACGTGCAAGTTTGTCAGTGGATTTTGCTTAAATTGAGGAAACAGCAACGATTTGAACTGCCCGTATTTCTTGAATCTGGGAAAGCCAAACTCTCTGTGTTGGAAGTATTCCCAACCTCGATGAAGCTGTTTAATCGTTTGCTGGATAACCTGAGAAGGAACTTGACTGAGTATAGGAAATTCTTTCTTGGATCTAGGCAAGTTGTTAAGCTGGTTGATAACGCTCGGAAACTTCAAGTCAGCAGGCAGGATGTATTCTTTTTCAACAGAGCATTTATTAATCGAACACTTACGGCTATCGCACCAATATTTGATCTCTCGAAGCGCATAGTTGTAAGCGGAGCGACAGATTTCCATCCACTCAACAAGCGTTTGTTCTTGAGTGGCATCTGGATATATGCGATAGCGGTGGTTAAGTGTCAACATTCGCTTATTATAGGGTTTAATGGACACAATGCAACTGTTAAGTGTTAATTTTAGGAACTCAAGAACCCTAAAATTAACTCGGGGGAGTCCATGTATCCCCTGGCAAATCAAAGATTATGGCGAGGGTATTATAGCTAACCCAAACACCCTCGGTTTTGATAAATCGCTTACTAAGTTACGCTTTATTTGATTTTTGGTTGTTTTCGTTGAGGAAGTCAAATCGCCGTGTCGTCTAACACGCTCCGACAAAAGCAATCCGGCAACATTGCCTCGGGTTTTGAGTTCGTTCAAACCGTTGCCAAGGTAACTGGCGGGACTCTTCTGGGCATTACCATGCTCACCAGTTCGATTGTAGCTGGGGGATTGGTAGGCTTAGCCATTAGCTTTCGCAATCTGCCGGATGTGAGAGTTCTGCGTACCTACGCTCCCACAGAAACAACTCACATTTACGGTCTCAAGGGCGACCTATTAACCAGCGTCCACGGCGAAGCTAACCGGGAAGTGGTATCCCTAAACAGAATTTCTCCCGAACTCAAACGCGCAGTGCTGGCAATTGAAGATAGTCACTTCTACTTCCACCACGGGATTAACCCCAGCAGCGTCGGTCGTGCTGTGAAAGCTAACTGGCAGAAGGGCGATGTGGTGGAAGGCGGTTCGACGCTGACGATGCAGTTGGTGAAAAACCTGTTTTTGTCTCACAAGCGTGCTTTTAGCCGCAAGGTAGCGGAAGCTGTCCTGGCAATACGCTTGGAGCAAATTCTCAC
This sequence comes from Microseira sp. BLCC-F43, assembly GCF_041929235.1. Taxonomy (NCBI): domain Bacteria; kingdom Bacillati; phylum Cyanobacteriota; class Cyanophyceae; order Aerosakkonematales; family Aerosakkonemataceae; genus Microseira; species Microseira sp. BLCC-F43. Next base: position 2,203 of record NZ_JBHFNP010000176.1, on the reverse strand, counting down.
CAAAGACCAGATTATGGAGTTGTACCTGAATCAGGTTTATTGGGGGCATAACAACTATGGGGTAGAAACTGCCGCCGAAAGCTATTTTGGCAAGTCAGCTGCTAATTTAAATTTGGCAGAAGCTTCGATGATGGCGGGTTTGATTCAAGCGCCTGAAGAGTACAGTCCCTTCATCAACTATAAGGTGGCAAAACAGCGACAAGCGCTGGTTTTGAGCCGCATGAGAGAACTGGCGTGGATTACGCCCGCCCAAGAAGCTGCTGCCCGCAAACAACCCCTGAAACTCGGTAAAGTTACTTCATTCCAGACTTCCCAGCTGCCTTATGTCACCGATGCGGTTAAGCAGGAGTTGATTCAACGCTTTGGTCGCGATACGGTGCAAAAAGGCGGGATGCGCGTTCAAACTACGATCGATACGAAGTTCCAACGGATGGCGGAAGAATTTATCGCTCGCGAACACTGGAGACTGCAACGTCGCGGACTCTGGAAAACCGAACTGGCACTGGTAGCGGTCGATCCCCGCACCCATTTTGTCAAGGCGATGGTAGGGGGTTCGGATTACGAAAAGAGTCAGTTTAACCGCGCGATTCAAGCCCGACGCCAACCCGGATCTGCGTTTAAGCCGTTTGTTTACTACGCGGCGTTTGCCACGGGTAGATATACGCCTTATTCAACTGTCTACGATACGCCGGTGAGCTACCGGGATGGGGACGGCTGGTACAGACCCAGAAACTATGACAATTCCTTCGGCGGTGCGATGAGCATTCGCGCTGCTTTGGAAGTTTCTCGCAACGTTCCGGCCGTGAAGCTGGGCCGCGCCGTAGGATTGGATAAAGTGATTGAGGTGTGTCGCACCCTGGGAATTAAGAGTCCGATGGAACCCGTAACTTCTTTACCCCTGGGTGCAATTGGACTGACGCCGTTAGAAATGGCCTCAGCCTATGCTACTTTTGCCGCGAATGGGTGGCAGTCGGATACAACTTTTATCGTTCAGGTGACCGATACTCAGGGTCAGGTGATTCTGGATAATACACCCAAACCCAAACTCGTTCTCGATCCTTGGGCAGCTGCTTCGATGAATAGCGTGCTGCGGAGTGTAGTTGTTTCGGGGACTGGGAAAGAGGCGCAAATCGGTCGTCCCGCTGCTGGCAAAACCGGGACAACTTCCGCTGAACGCGATGTTTGGTTTGTTGGCTATGTACCCCAGCTATCTGTGGCGATTTGGGTCGGTCGAGATGACAACCGACGCTTGGCATATGGGGTGACGGGCGGTCAATATGCGGCACCAATCTGGCGCAATTTTATGTACCGAGCGTTGGATGGCGTTCCGGTGGAATATTTCCGACCCGCGTCCGACTTTAAGCGTCCTCGTCGCTGGAACAGGGGCTAGGGGCTAGGGGCTAGTCTTTTTCCTCTGGGCTGCTACTTTAATCCTTAATCGTCCCTATTCCCTAGCCCCTATCTATGGCTGTTTTTCTAGTTCGGACTTCATCCGCTCTAGAGTTGAATGCATTTGGTCAAACATTTGCTGGGGCGTGACGCCAAATTGACCTAGCTGAGTTTTAAGTTGCTGTACAGTCATCTGCGCCATGAAGTCGTCGGAAAGTTCAAAGCGCTTCATGAAGACGCGGTAGCGCTCCATCATCGCTTCCATTTGCTCGATAAACAGCTTTTTGCCCTCGCGGTCAAATTTTCCGTAGTTATTGCCTAGTTGGATGAGGGATTGATAATCCTCAAATAGCTGTTTGGCTTCTTGCTGAACGATCTCAGAGTCAAAAAATCCCATTGCGCTTCCATTTAACAGAATATTATCAATTGGTCGATATTCAAAGGCTTCTGCTACCATTCTAGTCCAGCCCTAATCGGCGTTCAAATTATTTTTGGGTTGGTCAGGAGCGATTGCAGCAGTCTTTCCTCAATCAGGTATTATTGCCGATCCCATTCCCCCTGCCAACCAGCCTCTAGAGTTAAAAGTGCGCTCGTAGCATGTTAAGCAAGCCCAAAAGTCGAAAAATTGCTGCCATTCTGGCTTTCGCCGCGACGTTCATCCCCATAGCGGGACTCCACCTAAAGAAAATCGGGAGTCGGGGAGCCACGTCAATTTATTGCGTGGAGGAACGACGACTCGCTGATTTTAATCAGCGTCAATCATTCGTGCCAACTGTTCAATTATTTCACTGATACTTATCCCTTTATTGTTGGC
>NZ_JBHFNP010000175.1:0-2893 GCF_041929235.1 Microseira sp. BLCC-F43 | reverse complement strand
CACGCTTGTATAAGTATGATAACTGCTATTCTTGTGCAACACAATCATATTGGGCAACTCCGTACCTCCTAGCCTGAGAGATTCATCCCACGCTCACCATATCGGGTTGAGACGTGGGGCTTCTCGCGATTTAAGCTAAATCCGGGTTGCAACGAGGGCTATCGCTTGGTTCGATAAAATGACCGATGAACCAACCCCACCGACTCGAACCATCAACAGCGGCATTGCCAACGATAACTTCAGACGGCATCAGGGAATCTCCGGAACTAATATGTGTCCTTTATAACCGGCATTTTCATAGCGTTTGAGGATGTTATAAGCTAATGCATCTGCCTTACCCTCCTCCAATAGGGCAACGCAAGCACCGCCGAACCCCGCACCCGTCAACCGCGCGCCGAATACTCCCGGTGTTTCTTGTAACATTGCTACGAGAGTATCCAAGGGGGGGACGGAAACTTCGTAATCATCGCGCAGACTGGCGTGGGAAGCATTCATTAATTCGCCAAAGCGGATCGCCGATACACCGGAGAGTACTTCCAGCACTCTGTTATTTTCTGTCACGACGTGACGGGCGCGACGTCGCAGCGGTTCGGGTAAAATTTCCACAGCCTGGGGATCGGCGATATCTCTCAAAGCTTTAACTTTCAGCAACCTCGCCGCCTCCTCGCATTCCCCGCGACGTTGGTTATATCCGCTACCTGCCAGCTGGCGAGGGACGCCGCTATCGATGACCAAAATTTCGGCACCGGCGGGGAAAGGTAATACTCGACGTTCGAGGGTACGAGTATCCAAAAATAACATTGAATTAGTATCGGCTAAACTCGATGCCATTTGATCCATGATGCCGCATTGGACGCCAGCATATTGAATTTCAGCTTGTTGTCCGAATTGGGCAATTTGGATATCATCGATGTTGAGATTTAAGAGCTTACGTAAACTCCTTAATGTCGCGACTTCTAAAGCTGCGCTGCTAGACAAACCCGAACCCATCGGTACGGAAGAAGTCACGTATAAATTTAGCGGCGGTATTGTATATCCTTTTTGTTCCAAAACTCGAATACAGCCCAAAATATAGCTAGCAAATCCTTCTATAGTGGGATGACTTTCTGAAATACTTACCTTTTGGTCGAGTTCTTGGGAATAAAAATGGTGCTGCGAATCGCTGCTGAAACTTAGTTGGACAGTCGTGCGTTGGGGTATTGCCGTTGGCAGAACAAACCCATCGTTATAGTCGGTGTGTTCGCCAAGTAAGTTTACCCTTCCTGGCGCACTTGCTTCTGTTTGCGGTGCGGTACTAAATACCTGCTGAAACTCTGGCATAATAGATAACTCAAAGGGAAAACATTGCTTTTTTTAGTTTTAGATCTGTGGGGGCGGGTTTATATATATTTTTGGCTTCTTTTATGTATTGTTGGTAAAACCCGCCCCTAGATTCCAGCAGATTGCAAACTCGTCTGTGGTACAGCCTTTTGGCTTCGTTTGTCTAGCGGCACCCTTAAGGGTGCCGCTAGACAAACGAAGGTGTACCTCGGCTGCAATCCGCTATAAATTATCCCATCTCCAAAGGCAAGGGACGCAATCTACCATCTATTTCAATACTAGGCCAATTTGGCTCGAAAGTTAGATTTTCCAACTTTCCATCCGCAAGAATAACAAAAGTATCTTCAATCTTTGCACCGGGTAAACTTGGATTCCAAGCAACAGCCATATTTTCTGCCAAAGTATCGGTAGTAGTAGGATTTGCGACAATTTCTCGCGCTAGATATCCGGTTGTTCCTCCTTGGTGATGTTCGCGGATGGCATTGGCATATCCGTATTCTTCATAAGCTTGTTTCAACCCATCGTAAACCGAATTAAGCGATGTTCCTGGTTGGCATAAATTCAGCGCCAAAGCTTCGATTTGTTGGATATCCTGGTGCAATTTTTTGTATTCATCCCCCATAGCGCCAAAACAAACAAATCGGGTAAGATTCGCGTACAAACCATATCCCCTAGCGCAAAATACCATCATCGCTTGGTGTCCAATTTGTTCGCTGCTGGGTGTAGCATGACGGTAAAGTGGTAAACGTCTTTCACCAGCGACTAAAGTTAATGCTGGATGTAACCCCCTCGCCCACAATGCTTCTGCACCTGCGCCCGCTAGCTGATATTCTGTCCAACTAGGCTTAGCGGCTTTTAGCACTTCTGTCATCGCTGCGCTTGCTTTACGCCCGACTTCGCGATATCGCTCTAATTCGCTTGACATTAGTACCCGTTTGTGGTTTGGCAGCGATGGGGGTAATCGTTTTTCGATGTGGGGAATGGGGCGATCGCATAACACTTTCCCCCCATTTGTAGCTTCTTTTACAAAAGATTCCCGCGCCTCTGCATCTGCCCAAGGGTTGATTTGGAATTGAAAATTATCGGAAATTTCCTCATCTTTTAACCGCTGGGCTTCAATTTCATCGGTCAATATCCACGCATTTTCTAACGTTACCAATACTTCCGCTACTCCGGTTTCTGCGGTAAGCAATACGGTATTTGAACCGCCAGCAGTCGCCCATGCAAACCAGTCTGTACCTTTGAAACGCACGCCTTGTGCTGCGGTTTCTGTTAATGCATTTCGGATTAATTCTAATTTGGCGGAAACTTCTTGGTTTAAATCGTTCATAACTTACCTCCTACCCGAACAAACCCCTCCCCCAACCCCTCCCCGACACGGGAAGGGGCTTTCTGTGTTTCTTTCTCCCCCTTCCCTTGCAGCGAAGGGGCTTTCTTTCTTTCTTTCTCCCCCTTCCCTTGCAGCGAAGGGGCTTTCTTTCTTTCTTTCTCCCCCTGCCCTTGCAGCGAAGGGGCTTTCTTTCTTTCTTTCTCCCCCTGCCCTTGCAGCGAAGGGGCTTTCTTTCTTTCTTTC
>NZ_JBHFNP010000174.1:0-1764 GCF_041929235.1 Microseira sp. BLCC-F43 | reverse complement strand
TTCTCTCATTCTCAATCTTTCGGAACGTGCGAGCAGTTTTAACTCATCTTGAACGCAATTTTCCTCAATCGTTTTGAGGGTTTGTTGTCGGTCAAAGTCATCGGTGAAGGAACCTATGTGCAAGGTTAACAGTTCACCTTTGGGCAGTTCTTTAAGTTTGGCTTCAATTCCGGCAAACATGGGGTAAACTTGTGCGTCTGGTAACGAGGGGTGGATGCCTTTACAGTCAAAGCAAAATTTAATCTGGAAGCTATCTTTTTTTTTGAGAATGATGGCACCAATATCTTGGCGACCAGCGAGGGAAAGGCGACCGATGGCAGCCAGATGAACGAGGTCTTCAAAGGGAGTAATTCCCTTGGCAATGGCCTTGGTTTCAATCGTTTTAGTGCCGAGTTTGTCTGCGGTATTTTTCTTGTTCATTTCCGGTTTTTAACGAGGGATTGAAAATGCCGCTCGCCTGCGAGTGGGTGATGAGCAATTTTAAGGTTCGTGTAATTTAGATTCATTCCGGGTTAAATGAATGGTTAATCAGATATTTATTCGCTATATAATTTTGTTTAATTGAAAAAAATAGAGGAAAAAAATGTTATCTATATTCTCCAATTTTGCTCGCTAAAAATATCAGCGCATCATTCCTCAGTAGATTGACGAATGCGAATTTCTGCCTCTTCAACAGGGATAACTGCCTGACAAAGAGTGAGAAAGTCCATCCCCAACAAACCGTCTACAAAAGTGGTTGCAGGCAAGGTGTAGGCAACTATGGGAAAATTTTCCACACGCTGACCCAGGCAGCTAAACCAAGGTACAGTTACCATAGGTGCTTCAACGATACCGCCGCCTGTTGATGTCCTAATTCTGCGATTAGGATTTTGGAGATCGCAACCTAGATTCTCTAATACATTGGCCCGTAAGACGGTATAACTGGAGCGTGTATCAACTAATAGTGTGAATTGCCTAACAGTACCATCTCTTCCTCCAGCAGCAGCTTTTAAGACGAGTAAATTTCCATAGCGTGTTAGCCGATAAATTCTTTGTGAAGTCACGAGATTACCACGTAGTCAGAAGGGATGGGGCCAGTGTATTCTATCGAAATTGACTCGATGTGTTTAAATGCGATCAGAGCCTTATCTATTTCCTCTCGCTCCGGTGAGTGAGCTAATATTTTACCTCGGAGCGTGTTCGATTCATCATCTGATTCTGGATCGGCAATTAGCACCCACTCGCAAGGGTAGCGATCGCGGATTTCTGCAATCGTCAAAATTTCCCCGGTGGGTTTGTCAAAAGAGCCATTGTTCTTTTGAATGGGATGTTGTGAAGACTGGTTTGCTTCTACTTCGGTAATCTCTTCATTTAACAGTTGCCAAAGCCTGCGTTTTTCTTCCAGTTATAAGGAAGCGATCGCTTCTAAGAACGCTGCAAATGTAATTTGTAATTTTATAGTTTTTGGGGTCATAGTAGTTTTCATTTTTCTGGTGTTAAATTATCACTATTATGTTAGCGCGAAGCCCGCCCTAGCGGGCGGCTAAGCCACCCTTGCACCCAGACAGAGAGGAGATTGCTATATGGAGAGACTAAATTACCCAGAAGTGGTACAAACAATTCTGAAAAATCATGTAAAAAATCGCCCCAATAGTCAGACAGAAGTGCAACTGATATTTGATACGGAACGCGATCGCTATCAAGTTCTTAATATTGGTTGGCCAGACCTAACAAGAGTATTTGGTTGTATTATTGTGGAAATTAAAGATGGTAAAATTTGGAGCG
>NZ_JBHFNP010000173.1:0-10665 GCF_041929235.1 Microseira sp. BLCC-F43 | reverse complement strand
ATCGAAGGTTGGATGCCCAGCCGAAAATCTCCCTCGATCGCCCCCCTTAGCAAGGGGGGTTGGGGGGATCGAAGGTCGGATTCCCAGCCGAAAATCTCCCTCGATCGCCCCCCTTGGCAAGGGGGGTTGGGGGGATCGAAGGTCGGATTCCCAGCCGAAAATCTCCCTCGATCGCCCCCCTTAGCAAGGGGGGTTGGGGGGGATCGAAGGTTGGATGCCCAGCCGAAAATCTCCCTCGATCGCCCCCCTTAGCAAGGGGGGTTGGGGGGGATCAACTCCTCTATCTGTCGGCAAACACCCTCTAAATTCTTCAAAACCTGATCGTTCGTAAACCGAATCACCCTCAATCCATAACCTTCTAAAATACTCGTTCTTTCCCCATCATAATCTTTGCCTTCATCGGTAAAATGACTCTCTCCATCAATCTCAATTACTAACTTCAACTTGGCACAATAAAAGTCAACGATGAAATTATCAATCGGTCTTTGCCTTAAAACCCGAAATTGAAATCTTCTCAAGTAATTATTCCAGAGCTTTTTTTCTGCGGGTGTCATGTTTTTACGCAGTTCTTTTGCCCTTTCCACAAGTTGCGGATTGTACGGTAAGTGAAAACACGTATCAATTAAATTTTCCCCTCTAGTCATTTGTGCCATAGCAGTACGTAACCCCCTAAACTCCTGAATTACAGGGTGATTGGACAGTACTACCATAACACTGGAAAAAAGTAGGAGCGCAACAATCACAAACTCTCGTAAGTCAGTTCCCGATTCGCCCAATCAGTCTCTTCTAGAAATTCCGGAAAGGTTGTCAAAAGTCCGGGAAATTCCTCTTCCCTTAATTGCTTAACATCAGCTTGATAACCCTTATTGCGATACCACATAATCAAATCAAACAGTGACTTGCGGAAGAAAAGTAAGAAAATCCAGGCGGGTACTTCTTTATGCATAACAGGTATTCCCTGCACCTGAGAAAATACCTCTGCCATTTGTTTTGGTGTCAGGACATCGCCAGCGATTTCGATTTCTTTGCCGATGTATTTGTCGGGATTTTTCATTACATAAGCAGCAACGCGCCCCATGTCTTTTGTGGTAATCAAATGTAATGGTTTATTAGGTTGCACGGAGAAGGGAAAACTACCCTTAAGAATAGAAGGTCGCGTATATTTCTTCCAAAATTCCTCCATAAATAAGCAGGCACGTAACATAGTTGTGGGTAAGCCAGCTTGTTTTAAAATCTGCTCTATCTGATATTTCTGTTCAATGTGACCGATGCCAGAATTTCTGTCTGCACCACCTGCTGAGTTATACACAAAATGCTTAATTTCAGCTTGTTTGGCAACTTGTGCAATTCGCTTTGCTCTCTCGACTTCTAAAGGGTCAGGTTTGGATGAATCGCCAGCGGTGGCGTGACAGTAAACATGGGAAATCCCTGTAAAAGCTGCTACAAGAGATTCCCGATCATCTAAGTTAGCTTCAACCAATTCGACGCCTGCATCATTTATCTTGGATAGGGAAGGACGGTTGAGGTCAATTTTGCGAGTGATGGCGCGCAGGTTAGTGACTCCCTGTTCTAGAAATCCCTTGACTGCATTTCCACCCGTGCCACCCGTGACGCCGATGAGGAGAATTTTATCCATATTTTCCCAGCCATCTAAAATGCTCGGTTCTTGTTACTATTAAACTTGATTTTGAAATAAAATCTCTATATCTGGAGGTAGAGGCAAACGATGATTCAGCAGCAACCGGATACAAATAATACACCTGTGTTTGAACAACTTGGGGCGATTATCAACGAACTGCGTCAGAAAATAGACGCCCGTTTTGAGTTGCATCCAGATCCTGGTACAAAAGATTTACACGAATATAGTAATGCTGATGGCACTGTAAAAGGATCGCTGAAAAATTTCTCTGGGCCTGAAATTGACTGGCTGGTGCATTCTTGGCTTCGCAACTCCCAACGAAACTTCAGCGCCATGCGTCTAACTACTTGGTTGAAACCCCATATCCGCGTTCCCCATCTGGCGTTTGAGTTTGGCACGATGCAGAATCTTTTCTTCTACATCGATTACATTCCCAGAACGGATCTTTTGACCGATTTGGAATACCTGGATCGCTACTATGAGCCAGTTAATCAGACATATCTGACGCTACAGGATAATCCAAATTTGTCATTATTTACGAGCAAAGGTGTTTACCTGCGCCTGTTTCGATCGCCTATCAACCCATGCTACACCTGTGCAGTTACAGAGGATAATTTGCAACTGATTCGCACGGTAGCAAATGAAATGGTGGATCGTTGGCTAATTTGGGTAGATGAAGCCGAACCAGTGCCTGAAGATACACGGGATTCTTTGGCAGAACGGGATTTATTTTTGCGGCGTACCAGTGCGGAACGCGATCCGGGTAATCAGATGGCGGTGCGGATGTTTGGTGAGGAATTAACTAATAAATTGATTCGTGGGTTGTGGGGAGGCGATCGCACCAACTCTTAAGGAATAGATTTTGCCACCCTTAATTATTAAAGCTTTGACTGGCGGGGCGATCGCGCCGCTAGTTAGGCGCTCAAATTTTGCACCTTATCAGTAGGGTGGGATCTGCGGTAGCATAACGCACTATCCCCTCACTCACTCTGCGGCATACTGCTCACAAAATAACTGTGTATTGATGGCTAATTACGAGCTTGCTAATTGCTCGCTTGTCAATTGCCTCCAGAGTAGCCATTAGCGATTAGCTATTAGCAGTTACACAACCGTTGCCTAAGATGGGGACGGTATCCCTACTGACCGATCAAACAGGTAATTCAACGGTGAAACAAATCTCGTTATTTGCACTCTCAACTCGAATCGATCCGTGCAGATAAGTGACGAGTTTTTGCACGAGGGCTAACCCCAAACCTGTCCCGCCATGTTTCCAAGGGTTACTGTTCGGAATTCGGTAAAATTTTTCAAAAATGCGGCTAATTTCGCTTGGGGGAATTTCAACTCCCGAATTTTTGACGCTGAACAAAAGTTTTTCTGGATTTTCGCTTATGGTTTTTTCAGACTCTTTAACTCGTGCTGTTATCGTAATCTTTTCTCCGGCTGGGGTGTACTTACATGCGTTGTTCAACAGTTCGGTGATAATGCGTTCTAGCTTCGATAGGTCAGTTGCGATCTGAGGAACTTGAGCGGGAAAATCAATTTCTAGTTGTTGTTGTTGACTGTGGATGCGTTCTACAAATAGTTCGGCAATGTGAAGAATCGCTATTTTGGGGTCGATGCTGGATAAAACTACAGATTCAGCCCCAGCATCGAGGCGGGACAAGTCTAATAAATCGTTAATTAAATTTGTTTCTCGCTGACATTCTTCGTGCAATATTTTGAAGTATCTCGCTACTTTTGTCGAATCTGCGTCTAATGCACCGGCTTGTTTTAAAACAATTTCTAACATCTGGGTTGCCACTTTGATGTTGGACATGGGGGTGCGTAATTCGTGGGAAACCGTACTCAAAAAGTCATCTTTGAGACGATTTAGCTTTTCTAGTTCTTCGACTTGCGCTTGGGTGGCTTGGTAAAGGCGAGCTTGACGAATCGCGATCGCGCACTGATTTGCCACTTGCTGCACCAGTCGAATCTCTAGGTCGCTAAAATACTCTGTGCGGGGTTTAAACAACCACATATCCCCCAAGATGCCCCGATCGTCCACTAAAGGACAGCTCAAAATGGTAAACTCCAGCTTGCTACTGCGAACTAACGCAGCGGGTAGGGCACAGAAGCAGTATTGAACGTAATGTCCCTGCAACAGTTGCTCGTAAATATCGGGCCAATCATCGATCTGCAAGGTTAGCCCTTTTGCTGATGGAATTTCTGGGCAAATATATTCGTAGCAAATTGTTGACGTTCTGCGCTCCAGGTCGTATAATGCAGCATCGCACGAGTAAACGCCCAAACTGATTGCCACCTCTTGCACGGCGGTTTGCAATATTTGAGATTCATCTAAAGAATCGCGGACTTTGTCGGTAATGCGTTTGAGGGTGGCTTCGTAGCTGAGGGATCTTTCTAGTTCGGCGGTGCGTTCGATGACTTGGTTTTCTAGATCGGCGTTGAGTTGTTGAATTTGTTGATACAGTTTCGATTGTTGGATGGCGATCGCAAGTTGATCGGCGATGGCGCTAGCTAACTCGACTTCCCAATCTTCCCAGGGGGTGGGGGCTGAGTGTCGCAACAAATTCAACGTCCCCCAAACAGGAATTGATAGGGTGTCGTAACTGCTGTAAGAGTCAACCCGCAACGGGATAATTAACCAAGCTCCGGGATAAATTTGAGCCAGGTTTTTGACCGTTTCGTCTTCTATCTGGCTGATATCATCAATGGGAATAATTTCTAGTTGCTTGAGGCGCTGGGTTACCCAATTATTACGATCGGGAATTTCCAACCCCAGACCAATAGGCAGGTCGGGTTTTTGCCGATATTCTCCTACGCACCGCCACAGTTTTTGCTCTGGAAAATATTCTATAATCGTCGCCCGATCCACTTTTAAAAGCCTGCCAATTTCTGACACGGCTGTGGAAAAAATTGTGTTCAATTCCAGAGAGTTGCGGAGGGATTGAACGACTCGATTTACTGCCTGATCTTTTTGTGCTTGACGCAGCATTGCGTTTTCTGCCTGCTTGCGGGCGCTAATGTCCCGCAGGACTACGCATAAAATTTCTGTTTCGGGGTCAGCAATTTGGTTGGCTTTGACTTCAACTTGCACGATGCTGCCATCTCGACGGCGGTATTGCTGTTCGCCGGTAAAATGTTGCCCTGCTGTTAGGTTTTGCAGAGCGCGGTCGATTTTTTCCGGCTCTTCTAGGAGGACATCGTAAAGCGTTAGTTGCAAGATTTCTTTAAGGGTGTAACCTAGTAGTTTTTCCAGGGCGGCGTTGGCATCTATTAAGCGTTTGCTGCGGGCATCTATTAACAAGATTCCGTCTGTTGCTTGGGCGATGACAGCGCGATAGCGGACTTCGCTTTCTGTTCGCTGACGCTGACTGTTGAGCAATTTTTCTGTTAGTAAAGTAGCGATCGCTCCAAATACCAATCCTACAATTGCTAAAGAAGCGAACAGATAGCGCAAGTTGGCGATGCCTTGCCGATAAATTTCTCTCGCTGCTTCCACCCGCAGCAGCAGTGCTGGCTTCCCGTATATGTCGTTAATGATGGTGTATCCTGCGATCGCTTCTTCGTTCAGCGGATGAACGAATATCGGACATGAAGCATTGAACATTAGACATTGGGCATCTTTTCTGCTATTTTGCTCCTCCCCCAGCAAGTAAGAACGCGCTGCTAAAAAGTCAGGCGGTAGTTTGGCTGCATTCATATCTTGCCAGGTGAGGCGATAGCGACTAGCCAATTTCTGAATTTTGCCGGTGTCTAAATAGCGCCCAAATATCAAGGTACCGCCCATTGGTCCGCTGCCCCTACTGGTAAGAATAGGTTGGGATGTGACCAACATTGGGCCAGAATCAAGCAACAAGATTCCTGTTAAAATCTCTGGTCTATTGGCAGAACGTAACAGCAAACTGCCCTTAGCGATGTGCTTTCTCACCGCCGCGGGTACGCGTATTTTTTTCTGGCGTCTAATATCCAGCCCCGTTCCGTAGACGAGTTCCCCGGCAGAATTAATATACACCACCAAATTGGCTTTCATGCTGGCAAGCGCTTGTTCGGTTAAGTTCGACTCGATATAATTGCTGGGCTTGCCTTGCTTGATAAAGCTATAAGTGTCATCCCAAGCTGACCAGTCGGGAAAACGGGCGCTAAAATCTTGTTTTGTTTGAGCAAAGATACTTAAGACGCTTTCAACCGCTTGACGCGTGTTTTCTTCTTCGGCAACTTTAATGTTGCTCAGCAAGAGCGCTGACGAAGTTGCATACAGCACCCCAAGCAGACCCACCAGCGTTGTCCCAACGACCAGGATGGCTTTCTGCCTCAGCGTCAGCGACTTCCCTGTAGCGGGTGTATGTTGATTTTCTAACCGATTTTGTTTTTTGCCTACTGGTTTAGACAGACTTTTTGTTTTAAATAGCGCCATAGTAATTTACTTCCCGATGCCACGGGTAACGCTAGGAGTAGCTAAGCTATCGCTACAGATGTCCTGATGTTTCTCGGTCTGGTAACAATGCACTCTGAAGATAGTAATGCAGTCTATCTTATAGGCAGGGGTTTTAGCATGGGTAAGAAACCTAGTCTTTTCCATCTTTGCCATTTTCCTGAGGTCTTACGCGCATATTCCGGGTTTCTCTGCGCAGAAACTTTGGTGATAGGTTTGTCCTGCGTAAGTCCTGTCCTCCTCAATTGAGCAAATTCTGCAACAGCGGATGCTCTCGAATTGCTTCCAAGTCTGCATCGGTTTTGGCAAGTTCTCTCAATCGCTCTTCTGTGTCGAGGACCCGTGCCTGCTGGAGGCTTTTAATCGCTCTAGAGGGTTCACCACAGAGTGCATAACAAGTTGGTTATACCAGGCATCAGGACAATTAGACTCGATTTGAATCGCTTTTTCATAGGAAGTGTTCGCTGCTTCGTATCGTTCTAATTTCATCAACGCGATTCCCCTGTTGATCCACGCACTGGTACAGTCTTCTTTGAGTTGAATCCCTTTGTCGTAAAACGCGATCGCTTCTTCATATTTTTCCAAGTAATAAACTGCATTACCTATATATAACCAAAATCCATAAAATTCAGGATAGAGGGCGATCGCTCTATCGTATGATTCTCTTGCTGCCTCGTACCTCTGCCACTCGGCTAATGTTTTTCCCCCAATCAACCCGCTGCTGTTATCCGGTATTGTCTCTAGGGTTTTGTCCTAGGCATAAATAGCCAGCTCATATTCGGGCATTTTTGTCAAAATTCTTCCTTGGTTATACCAAGCTTGATAAAAATCAGGCTGGATAGAAGTAACTTTTTCATAAGCAGTTAATGCTGCTTCATCTCGTTGCATTTTTTCCAGCAAACAGCCTTTTTGATACCATGTTTGAGCGTCTTGTGGCTGGCGATTGAGGGTGCGAGAGCTTGCTAGGACTGCTTTTTCATAAGATTCTAATGCTTCAGTTTGTCGCTGTAATTTTTCTAGCAGCGCGCCTCGGTCATAATATTTTTTTGGATTGTTTGGATGGCGTTTAATCAATCGATCGTCACAATAGATCGCGGTTTCATAAGATTGTGATGCTTCTTGTTCTCGCTGGAATTTGGCTAAAATTAAACCGCGACGATACCAAGCATCTGGATCTTCTGGTTTGAGCTTCAATCTTTTATCGTAGACGGCGAGAGTTTCTGCATAGCGCTGGAATTTTTGCAGCATTTTAACTTGCTGTATCCCAGCGGCAGATTCCGGTTGAATTTGCCCTGCTTTATTATCAGCCTCTATTGCTGCTTCATCGCGGTGCAATAAAGCTAAAGCATTCCCTCGTTTCATCCAAGCTTCTCCATAGTTTGGTTCGATTTCAATCGCTTTATCCTAGGAAGCTATCGCTGCTTCATAGCGCTGTCAATCGTGTAAAGCGACTCCTCTATTATGCCAAGCTAGCGGAAAGTATGGCTGAAGTTCTATGGCTTTTTCATAACAAGCAATTGCCTCTTCATGGCGGTGTAAACTCCTCAATACGGCGCCTTTATCCTGCCAAGCTTCCGGATAGTCTGGTTTGATTTCTATGGCTTTGTCGTAGGATGATAGGGCTGGTTGATATTTTCCCGATTGTAAAAAGGCATACCCCCGCAAATACCAAGCTTCTGCGTAGTTGGCTTCGCTTTGAATTGCTTTATCAAAAGCAGCAATTGCCTCTAGATATTTCCGATTACTAATTAACTGACTACCTCGGCGATAAAGTTCGCTTTTCCGCTCTCTGAATATCCATAATAGTGCGATTAACACTAGGACGATATACAACGAATATAGGCTAAAAATTCGCTCGCCTAGAAAAGCTAACCTTGTCGGAATTCCCAGAAAATCGCTGACAGTGTCAGTAATATTCCAGAGGAATTGATTAAACGGACGAACAAACCAAAGCAGTCCAATCAAAAACCAAATTCCATATTTGTCAAACTGGTTAAATTGCCGTTGGAGATGGGGTGGTAACCAAGGTTCGATAATGCCATAACCATCCAGGGAAGGAATGGGCAATAAATTAATCAGAACCACGTAGATATTCAAAACAACGATCAAAGCTAAACTGGGGAAAATCCAACTGGAAATATCCCAGTTTTGCCCAACTCGGAAAAGCAGCGACAGCAGCAAAACGACAATCATATTGGCGAATGGACCTGCAGCAGAGACGGCACTTTTCCATTGGCGATCGCGCAACCGATTCTGATTAATATAAACCGCGCCACCCGGCAGCGCAATTCCCCCTATGAGGAGGAAAAAAAGCGGCAACATTAAACTTAATCCCGGAGCGGTATATTTGAGCGGGTTTAAAGTCAAATAAACTTTATGCTTAACCGAAGTATCTCCACTTCAATAGGCGACGACTGCATGACCGAACTCGTGGAGGCACAAGGATACCATCCATCCAAGACAGATAAAAACTGCAACTAACCACATGGGAACTGACCGCAGGGGAACAGGTGACTTTAATTTAGCAGAGGAGCGGGTGAGCGGGTGATCGTA
This sequence comes from Microseira sp. BLCC-F43, assembly GCF_041929235.1. Taxonomy (NCBI): domain Bacteria; kingdom Bacillati; phylum Cyanobacteriota; class Cyanophyceae; order Aerosakkonematales; family Aerosakkonemataceae; genus Microseira; species Microseira sp. BLCC-F43. The sequence continues at coordinate 2,041 of NZ_JBHFNP010000173.1, read as the reverse complement.
AGGAGCGGGTGATATCAAGTCCTTAAGCATTGGTTGTGTAAAACTATGGTGTAAGCAACTGTTTAAAAACCCCTCTTGCTTGTTCTCTTTGTCTTCGTTGTCTTCCTTGTCCTCAAAGTCCCCTCACTTTTTACGATACTGATGCAACCGGACAGGATATGAATGGTAGGGTGGAAATAATCATCTTTGGTCAAATTTCTCTCCATATCCCACCTGCACGCCTGCACACCTGCACAAGAACACACCCGCCCAACGATGTGTAAAAAATTGCTACGGACATGGTATTGTAACAAATTGTTGCGAATACTCGTCCTTTGGCAATGTGGTTTTTATTGGCAAATTCTGTTTTGGCGCAAATTGCAGAACCAGCAGTACTCGAACGCCGCTTCGTCACCCAAATCCAAGAAATTCGTCCCTTACCGGGAGAACTCGATCGAGTTTTGGTGTTCAATAGCAACAGTCCGGAAGTGGTGCAAACCGAAGGAATTCTACTTTCCACCTTTCCTGGTGAGGGGAAACAAGTTCCCGCCGCACACTTGAACAAACCGCTAGTAGGACGGTTCGACTTTTTTTCCCATCACATTGTCAGATCCTCGAGACAAGGACGAACGCTGTATCAAGGTGCATTGGTTTACAATCCCAACAACGAACCCGTAACTCTAGAAATTCTGCAAGCGGCGAGTCACGCCACAAATCCCGATGCGCCGTTTGTCCAGTTGCCGTCAATGGTGGAAAATCCCGATGGCAGGGTTTATTCTGGTCCCGGATCGCGAGTGATGAATGAAGTATTGCGAAATGTTCGAGAATCGGAATTTCCTACAAAAATCGAAATTCCACCGCAACAGAGTCGGATGTTATTTAACTTGCCTATTTTACCTGGGAGCGGTCGCACGACCTACATGAGACTGCAAGCAAATGCGCCGGTTTATATGGCGAATTTGGCGATGTACGCGCTTGCCAATACGCGGGAACGTTTTCGCGCGCCCTTGTTGGAAGAGTGGCAAAATTTATTAGTAACTGGCAGATTAGCAGAACCGCGCGATCGCACGCCTACGGATCCCAGCAAAGTGGGAATTGAAGGGGAAGAAAAGGTGTTTGGACGCGTGGCGGGGGTTTCCATCGGTTCGGAATGGTATGCTCGCATTACAGATCGACCGGGAGAGGATAAGCTGAGCATTCCGCAACGGGGAAGGGGTATTTCCTATCCGATCAATACGGTGACGCGGATAACCTTGGGAACTAACCAGGTGCAAAGTGCGCCGATGGCGGTGCGCTATGCCGATACTGCCATCAACGGTCACGGTAACTATGGGGTGCATTACCGCGCCATCTTGCCTTTAGTTAACAATACCGGCAATCCGCAAACAGTGACGATATCGATCCAAACACCGTTTAAACAAGAATTAGCACGCGAGCGGTTATTTTTTGTCGATCCCCCCCAAGGACGGGTTTTCTTTCGGGGTACGGTGCGGGTTTCCTACCGAGACGATAACAGACAACCCCAGGTGCGTTACTTTCACCTAGTGCAACGCCAAGGACAGCAAGGCGAACCTTTGGTAACGTTAAGGATGCCTGCAAGCGATCGCCGCATCGTCACGGTGAATTTCTTCTATCCCCCCGATGCTACACCACCGCAAGTATTGAGCTTGCGCACCTTGGAATAATAGCAGGTGGGCAGGGGTGCAGGTGAGCAGGTGGGATTGTAAGAGAGACAGGACTTACGCGCGACGATCGTCTCACCAAAGTTTCTTGCTGATATCTCTCGTTGTCCAACCAAAGATTTTTCAGGTGAAACCCGGTTTCTTTGCCTAATGCCTCATAAGAGTCGGAGGCAACCGGGTTTCTTGCTGATATCTCTCGTTGTCCAACCAAAGATTTTTCAGGTGAAACCCGGTTTCTTTGTCTAATGCCTCATCAGAGTCGGAGGCAACCGGGTTTCTTGCTGATATCTCTCGTTGTCCAACCAAAGATTTTTCAGGTGAAATCCGGTTTCTTTGTCTAATGCCTCATCAGAGTCGGAGGCAATCGGGTTTCTTGCTGA
>NZ_JBHFNP010000172.1:0-43494 GCF_041929235.1 Microseira sp. BLCC-F43 | reverse complement strand
TGCTAGACAACGGAAAGATTTTCATTATTTGGTGGCTCATTGGTTATGTTTAAATTACGATTTGATTGGGTTCGAGAAATTAAATATCAAAGGTCTGGCTAGAACTAGATTAGCTAAATCGATACTGGATGTGGCTTGGGGCGCATTCTTGAATATTTTGCAAGCAGTAGCGGTAAGACGCGGCAAGCATACTCAAGCCTGTGATGCCAAAGGGACAAGTATTGAGTGTTTTAATTGCGGTGAAAGAGTCGTTAAAGATTTATCGGTTCGAGTTCATAATTGTCCGAATTGTTTGATTAGTTTGTCCAGAGATTTGAACGCATCGCTTAACATTTTAAAACGGACGGTAGGACAACCGTTTGCTGCCTGTGGAGGCTTAGTCAGTAGACAGCCCGTGAAGCAGGAACTCTTATTCGTGAGTTTAAGAAGCCCCCGCTACACCGCTTGCGGTTAGCGGTGGGAGTTGTCACGAAATACTTTTCTGCTCCTATAGCCGCAGCTTTGTACTCCTGGATTTGCTGAACTGAAAAGTCCATCCCTTCTAAAAGTCGCTTCTCACTTTCAGAAGCTTTCCTTCCAGTGCGCTCAAGGAAGTCAACAAAGCGCTTAATTGTGCCTCTTATGACATTGAGTTGGAGTTGACCATACTCTTCTGCCAACTTGTTTGTGGCTGCTTCCTCTCTTTTGAGCTGTTCAACAGCACGTTCGTATCGCTCTTGTGCTTCCTTAGCAAGTTCATTAGCTTTCTGACCAGGGTAAAACGAAGGCATTAAAAGACTCCTAACGGTAGTTTTTAGCAATCTTAAGAACAGGCGATCGCAACTCGCACACAGGCCGCAAGCCGTTGCTATCTACGTATGTACACGTAAATATGCATCATTTATCTGTCTTTATTTAGACTATCTGTCTTTAGTTCTAATCGTAATCTAATAAGCATTAGGAGTTATGTTAGGATTAGAATAGGAAATTTTTTATAGAGAATTTAGGCAATGGCATCCATTGACGCGCAGTTTGCCGAAGCCGCAAATAACTGGGATTTAGAAACCCTGTACGCAGATCTAGCATCGGCGAAGGGGAAGCGTCTGACACCCGTAGAAAAGCTACACTTGCGAGGATTGCTGTGCGGTTACAGTCCCACTGAAATAGCGGAAAGGTTGAATAAGAGTGTTAAGGGGATTGGGGTTGACTTTTCTAACACTCTGTATTTATATGTTAAAAACCTTGTGGGCAGAGGCGATGAAAAGGTAGAAAACTGGAGAAATATTACTGAATGGCTTCAGGAAGCGGGATATAAAACTCAGTCCTCTACCCAATCCGAATCAAGTGATTGTTTACCATTAGAATTTTTAATAAAAAGAGCCAATATAACTATTGATAAGCATAAGGTAATAGTTGATATTAACCTGCGAATAGTAGCGTCCTCACCGTCAGAACCTCCAGGAATAGAAGATATAGATACAAATGGTAAGGTTTGATGGTTGCGATTAGGGATGCGATCGATGCCCCACCCCTATACATCTTGAGGCATAATAACAGGAATTACTTCATTGCGATGCTTGCGGTAAATTATAAAATCGCTGTCCATAGTTAACACAGAACTTCCTGAATACTGTTCAGACATTCGCACTAAACAAGCATCAGCTAAAGACATCGGTACAGACTGGTAACGGGTAAGTAATTCCCCTATGCGGATAAATTCTTCATTCAGGCGAAAAGGTATATGGATTGCTCCAGTACTAACGAGGGAAATCAGTGCTTCCTGACCCCCATAAACATTCCGTAACAGAAACAATGCTTCTGAAACAACGGCTTCACAAGTCAATAATGGGGAAGCGATTGTAGCCAACTCCGCTGTTACCCAGTTGTGAAAGCGATCGCGGCGATCAATGGCAGCCACCAATGGCCCTGTATCCAGTAATACCCTTTGCCTCATTAAGATCCGTACCCTTCCATATATTTTTTGTTAGTTGAAAGGTCACCTGGCCCTTCCACACAGCCAATAAACTTCTCAGCCAGGGTCAAAACTGATACTGGTTGCCCCTCGTTTTGACTTGGTAAGTCTCTTTTTTGCATTTGTGCTTGCAAAAACTCGACAAAATCGAGTACTTCTTGCTGTTTTTCCAATGGCAGAGTATTGAGTTTTTCTACAATTATTTCTTGAACAGTCATCGCGCCCTCATCCCAAGTCTTGTATTTAGTTACATTATGGCAGATGATAGACCGCGCAGGCGGTCAAAGTTTGTGCAGGCTTTTATTAGTAACATTCTGGCAGATGATACCAAATTCTTATAGACCGCGTAGGCGGTCAAAGTTTGTGTAGGCGCGACTACCCTGCGGGAAGGCTTCGCCTACAGTCGTTTTAGGTGCGTTACGCTGTCGAAGAGATCACCCTACGCTGGTATTTTTTATGCAGGCTTTTATTAGTAACATTCTGGCAGATGATACCAAATTCTTATAGACCGCGCAGGTGGCCTTTGTTTGTGTAGGCGCGACTTTAGTCGTTTTAGGTGCGTTACGCTGTCGCTAACGCACCCTACGCTGGTATTTAGCGATTTGCTGGTGCGGGTTTTTTCGCCATCATTCGCTGCACGTTTTCGGCGCTAATTCCCAATACCCACAAGGTGACTATGGCAATTCCAATTGCTTGAATCGGCATCAAATTTTCCCCGATTAATCCCCAAGCCAAAAGCGTTGTCAAAGCGGGAACTATAGCCCCAATCATCGGAGCGATGGGAGAGCCTATCTGACGCAATCCAAAGTGATTTAGCACCAGACCAAGCAAGGTTGCAACTGCCAAAATTCCCGTCGATATCCAGAGTGAATTCCACATGTTTGGGGGTACGTTGGATACGAGGATTTTAAGCGGGATCATATTGGCGATTTGGACGCTTAAAGCCGACAAGACTAAAATGGTTGTGCAGTCAACTATCCTGAAGGGTAAAGGATGTAACTTGAGTTTTTGAGCGCAAATTCTGCTCAAGATTACGTATATCGCTAAGGATATTCCAGATGCGAGCGCAGTTGTAATTCCCAGCCACAAGTTGCTATCTTTTATCCCTTGTTGGAAAGGCAAGCTCAGAAACACTCCCAAATAAATGCTCATCGTCGCTAAGGTTAGGGAAAGTGAAGGACGAGAACCAAAAAGTTGCCAATCTAACAGGATTATTACCGTGGGGTAAATGAAGAAAATGGTGGTAGCGATACTTGTGGGAATATTCCCCAGCGCTATGTAGAAGAAAAACTGAGATAGGAATAAAGTAAACCCAGTCCCCAGCAACCATCCCAGGGATTTCCGCCGACTTTTATTCAACAATTGCCTCAAATCTCGCCATGCTCTGGGATAAAGCAAACGGGCGACGAAGAACAATAGGGGTAATTCTATTGTCATTCGCATTAGTAGAATTAACAGGGCGTTACCAGCAGTTGGTTGCACAAATCCGCCCAAACTACCCAAAATAAACACGGGTTTTTTGACCAAAATAATCTTGGTAACGACGTTTTGAAACGCCAGTACCAAAGATGACATTAGTATCAGCCAAAAACCTCTATTTAAAGTGGGACGCCCAATTGTTATTGGTGGGGGAGGCGCTACTGGTTGTGGCGTTGTTTCGACTACAGGAGTCGCTGGTAATGGTGCTTCGACGCGGGGTTGGGGAGTGTCGATCGTAATCGGACGGGGTGCAGGGGCTGTCTTAAGATGGTTTTTCAGGCGACTAACTAGCGCTTCTAAAATCGCTTCCCCTTGTTGTTCTAGGGTTTGCATTCGTCCCAGCTGTTGCGCGAGGGCGCTTTGATAGCTGCTGACATCCTGTTGCAGGGCTTTTAAGGTGGTGCTGAGGGTAGAATCGACCGAAGATAGTATCCGATACGTATTTTCGGTCGATTCCCCCGGTGTGGCGGATGGTTGCGGTGCTTCCCCTGTGGATTGACTTAGTTGCTGGCGCAGTCGCTCTTGCAGGTGATTTGCTAATATCCCGGCGAGTTGCTGCGCCCATACTTGTTGTTGATCGCCTTGGGTTGTCTGGGTTAAGACACCTGATTGCTGGGATTTGAGTTGTTGCTGAGTAGATCGCATCTGTTCGATCTCAGCCTCCAACCTCGATTTCTCGCCTCGCAGACGATCGATATCGTTCAGCCAGTTATCTTTTATACTTTGCAGTTCTTGCGATACGGTTCTCAGCATGTCTTCTGCTGCGTTGGCGTTATCTTCGCCCCAATCTTCTGATTGATTGTCCTGTGGCACCATTTTTCTGTCTACCTCTTGCCAATTTGCCGTCAAAATTCTGGATTATACCCTGCTTTTTTGCAATATCTCCGTTTTTTTGCGATATTTCCGGTATCCTTGTCCAATCTGTCCAAGAAAGCCGCGCTTTGTTTTAGTATTGTGCGTTGCTTTCGATCTGCGTGCCAACAGCAGGATTTAGTTGATTTTTAGTCAAAAAAGATACAGAATTTTTCCAGAAGTCGTTACCGATCTGGAGTATAGACGATTGCGATCGCCTCAAGAACACTTTCAAGATTTGGAAGCCATTTTGGAGCGCCACGCCGCCGCCCTAGAAGCCGATGTGCGGCAATTACAGCAATCGGACGAAACCGCCCGGCCTAGCAGGTAGGCAGGTGTGCAGGTGAGCAGGTGAGCAGGTGAGCTCCAGGAGAATTAGCAATTAGCAATTAGCAATTAGCAATTAGCAATTACCCATTACCCATTACCCAATTAGCAACGCTAAAAATACCTGCTGCTAAAGCGGCGGTAATAGGAATAGTAGTCAGCCACGCACTCCCAATAGATCGAAGCGTGCTAAAACGAATGGAGCGGAAATTTTGCACCATTCCTATCCCTACAACGCCGCCAACTAGGGCGTGAGAGGTGGAGACGGGCAAACCTAAGCGGGAAGCGAGTAAAACCGTCGTGGCGGTGGCTAATTCGGCACAGAAACCGCCGCTGGGTTTGAGGGGAATAATGTTTTCTCCTACTGTGGTAATGACGTTTTTGCCCCAAATCGCTAACCCAGCAACAATCCCTAAACCACCCAGTACTAAAATCCATAAGGGAACGCTAAAGTTGGCTAGGGGGACGCTACCCGTGCGACGGATATAGGCGATCGCAGCAAGAGGGGCGATCGCATTCCCCACATCATTCGATCCGTGGGCAAACGCGACACAACAAGCACTCAGTACTTGAAATCTACCTAGTTGACGCTCAATTGGATTGGTAATTGGTAATTGGTAATTGGTAATTGGCGATCTTTCCTTTGTCTGTCTGGTTTCTAATTGTCGCCAACTGACTAAACTCAGGGTAACCGATGCGATCGCTCCCAATCCCAAGGGAATATCGTGGGCAGGTAGGGCTAGTCCCCAATTATTCCATAGAAATACTTGTATCGGTTTACTCACCGTTGGTAAGACGATGACGCCAACAACGCTTAGCAGTGCGGCTGATAGCCAAGGAATCCACTCGCGCAGGCGAAACAGGGGATCTGGTTTGTCGAGGATGTAGTGCTTGATTATACTGTAAAACCCGGAAGCGATCGCGCCGCTGACAATGGGCGTGGCGATCCAGGCGAGGGTGATAATGCCGATGGAAGACCAATCAACGGCGCGAATACCGGCGGCTACCCAACTGAAACCAGCGATGGCGCCCACAACCGCATGAGAAGATGATACTGGCAACCCAAAACTGGTAGCAATTTGCATCCATAAACCGCAGGCAATCAGTACCGATACCATGCCCAGGAGCAAAACTTTTGGTGTGGCGGCGAATAAAACTGGGTTGACGATATCGGTGGCGAGGGTTTCGGAAACCGCACTGCCAAATAGTACAGCACCCGTAAATTCTAAAATACCGGCAATTATCAGTGCTTGCCGTAAGGTAACCGCCTTCGAGCCTACGGAAGTTCCCATCGAGTTGGCAACGTCGTTGGCTCCCAGGTTAAACGCGAGGTAAAAGGCAAGCAGGGCAACCAGAACTATCATGTCGTCGGTAAAGAAGGAGACATCGATAGTTTAGCGAGTCAGAAAGCAGAGGGTGTTCTAGCTGAGGTAGGAAAAGCGATTTACAATTCCGGCGATAACTGCCAAATCTTGATCGTATTATCATCGCTGCCGCTGGCTAAAGTAGTTCCATCTGGACTAAAAGCAACGCAACGAACGCGATCTGAATGTCCCCGCAGGGTGCAAAGAACTTTCCCCGTTGCTAAATGCCAAAGTTTGATCGTATTGTCCTCACTAGCACTGGCTAAAGTGTTTCCATCTGGGCTAAACGCGAGAAACCGAATGCCGTCTTTATGCCCGGTAAAGCCGTCGAGTAGACTGCCCGTACCGATGTGCCACAATTTGACAGTCCCGTCAGCACAGCCAGCGGTAAGCGTCTGCCCATCTGGACTAATGGCAATGTACCGAACATTACGAGCAAAAATGGTATGAAGTTCTTCCCCAGTGTCTAGATCCCACAGCTTAATCGTATTGTCCCAACTACCGCTGACAAGGGTTTGTCCATCTGGGCTAATAGCAACGGAAAAAACTTCGCCATCATGTCCCGTCAGGGTGCGAATTTCCTCACCCCTGTCTGGGTGCCATAGTTTGATCGTGTTATCTAAACTGCCACTAACCAGAATCCCCCCTTGGGATCCCCCTGCTGTCCCCCTTAAAAAGGGGGATGTGACGGGGATCGGGCTAAACGCAACGCAAGTAACATCCATGAAATGCCCCGCCAGGATGCCAACTGAGTTGCCCGTATAGAGCTGCCACAATTTAATCGCCCCGCTATCGCAGCCAGTAGCGATCGTTTGCCAGTCCGGACTGATGGCGACGGAAAAGAACCAGCGAGAATTATCCTCCACAGTGCAGATTGGCTGGCAGTTGTCAAGATTCCAAACTTTGATCGAGTAGTCGTAGCTGCCGCTGGCTAAAGTTTTTCCATCCGGGTTGAAGGCGACGTAATAAACCCCATAGGAATGCCCTACGAGGGTGCTGACGCATTTCCAGGTTTGAGTTAACGGCTGGGTATAAGTCTGTTGCTTGTAAACGTTTATTGGTATTTCAGACTTCAGTTCTCTTGCTAAATCTAATCCCCTGTGAATCACCGCTCTGGAAGACTTTGTCAGATCTCGATGCTCTGTTGGAACCAGATCGTTGTTTTTTTGTAGTTTATTATTATTCATGCACACACACCTACGTTAGTTCTCAATTTTTCTAGCCATCCTTTTGCTCTGGCAATTTTCTTATTAAGTTGGTATGCCATTTCTGCTAATAAGTCGCGTCCTTCGATACCTGCATCGATCGCTTTGTCTCTTAACAGGTAAAGTTCCGATTGTTTTAAGGTATTAATTTCTGTTTCAATTGCATTCAATCGCTCCCTAACTTGGGCAATTTTGCGAATCGCGCGAATTAGTTCCGCTGCGATGCCTTCCCCTTTGACAAACTCAGGGCTGTGTTCCCATTGGTGAAGAATGGCCTCAAGTTTCTGTTTATCTCCGTTCTCATAGGCTTGATTCGCCAGTGCCATGAGTTTCTGCCTGCGAAGGCGTTCTACTTCATCCGTTGCCAAATCTGGGTGTATGCGTTTGGCAACTTCGCGATAAAGTTTCTTCAGACTTTCCCCAGGGTGAGAATTTGGCGGTGAAGATGCGCGGGAGCAAGCACGCTTGGACATCTGCGCTTTCTCCGATGCTAGAACCGCCTGCTTGCCAGCGATCTCGTCCTTTGGGTGCAAAAATGCCAAATATTTAGCAATTTCAGCTTCGATTTCCTCGAGTTTCCCATATCGGACCCCAACGACTCGCAGGTATTCCCGTTCAAAGGCGTGTAACCTTGCCTCAAGTGTTGTCAACTCTAACTCCCGTTCAGCCAGCGCGGCTTCCAGTGCAGCCAGCTGTGCTTGCTTGTTTTCTAATTCTAGTTCTTCCGGTGTTATTTTACACATATTTTTGCTCCCCATACTGACAGCTTAATCGGTTTGAGCGAGCCCCAACCAGCGTAGATTCTCTGAAATATCTTGTTTAGAACTGACGCGGTGCATAAGGAATTTTCAGTATTTCAATCCCTGGCTTTTTCCTCACTTCCAGCAATGGCATATCCGTAAGCAAGGATTTGTCAAGTTAGTGTGAAGGGTCAGTTGGGAAGTCACACCGAGTTTTTTGGCAAAAAACCGAATTTTCCAGCCATTAATTTCGTAGCACAATCAAACTCGCTTTCCCTTGGCTTCATGGATTCTTTATAAATACCAATTGCACTTGGCGATGCTACATATCTGTAAAAGGGAGAGGGGAGCTTTTTTTTCACGGCATGTTTGAAGAGAAAGTGGGGAAGGTGGGGCAGAAATTAGGTTGAATTCTCCCTTGTCTTTGCCGATGCCGGTGTCACCGTTACAATTTGGTTGGTTTGGTCGATCTCGATCTCGGCTAAGCCAAACTGGTGAATCACCCAAGCATTGGTGGTCAGGTGGGTACTGATTTGGGCGACGCGGTACTGACTCGACGAGGATGCTAAAGCTGCTGGTAACAGTATCTGATCTGCTAGGTGAACATCGATGGGTGCTACTTTTTCATGGAAATTCAGTAATTCCTCGCAAGCGATTTCGGCAACTTTTTCCGCCGGTAGCCCGACGCGCCCCAAAGCGCTGAACCCAGCCAGACTATTTTTATACTCAGCAAGCAGGAAAATACCCGCCCCCGGTGCAACACCTCGTTCCCGCAGCGGCTTGATATTGGCTCTGAGTTGGTTTTCGCGTAAGATATTGTCGGCTCGCAGCGCCATGCGGTTGGGAATGTGGGCAGGAAGTTGGGTTACCACCGCCAATCCCTCTACCAGGCGCAAGGGACCGCGCTCTAATAAAGTTATGCCGCATAGGGTACTGTCGCCGGATACGCGCAGGTGCGCTTGTCCTCCGCCTTGGGGATACCAACCCCAAGCAATTAGTTTGACGCTAGCGGCGATACCCATAAGAGCGATCGCCGGCAGATAAACTTGTTCGATATAGCTCAGTGTAGGACTGTGAGCAACGTGGGTTCCCCCGCGCAACGTGACTTCTGAGTCGCCTTTTGCTAGCGCCAAAGGTAACAAAATCGTTTGCAAAACCAGCGTTACCGTACCTGCGGAACCGCCTTCCCTCGCTTCGGACACATCAAAACTATACTGTCCCGCCAAAGTAGGGCTACTGGGAATAAATTCCAGCATGGTCGAACCGAGTTTATCCCCCCGCACTTGTGCCTGACAAATAGCGGCTGCTGCGCGCACGGATGTGAGGTGTTGCGCCGCCAGTCCGGGTTTCGGGCGTCCGGCCCTGATGTTCTCGATGCGAATTGCTTCGCCAGTTATTGCTGCTAAGCTGAGGCAAGTTCGGAGTACTTGTCCCCCGCCTTCGCCGTAGGAACCGTCAATTATTATCATTGGTAATTGCTAATTGCTAATTGCTAATTGCTAATTGGTAAGACGTGGGATTGAGCCACTCCCCGCTCTAAAGAGACGGGGATTCAGGCAAATTTGGGGTTGACTTTTCGCCCTTGCTAGCTATCTGGTCAACCTTTTTGCCCTTATAGGAGAACCGCTCGGAGGGAGAATCAGACTTCCTGTTTTCAGACGCGCCTACTTGCTTGCGGTTTATTGAACGTTGCCACGCCTCCAATAAGACTGACTCCAGCCTTTGATACCGATCGCGAGCATCTTGCAATGACAACACATCCTGATTTACGTGCCTGCTCAAGAACGCACTGAACAAATCTCGGTGCATCACAACGCCAGTTTCATCTTGATGCACAGGTTCTGACAGGGATTTTTTGATGCGGTTCCCCGTTAGATGCATTTGTGACAGTGCCGTTTTTCTCGTCTCGAACGTTGTGAACGATCCGCCAGCTTTCTGGGCTTTGCGTTTCAATTCAGATTGGACAAATCCAGGGGATTTAGTAGAGATGGCTTTTCCATAACGTTTCTGCCAACCCTTAACGCTTACTTTTTCAGTCCTGATATGTTTACCATGTCTCAGAATTTCGTTAACTACTCTCCTATTCTGAGATTTGGCGTAAGCAGCTTTACGGCGTTCTAATTCCCGTTTTTTATGTGCCGCTCGTTGGTAATTCTTGGTTCTCTTCCAGTGGAGTTTTTTACCTTTCTTGACCTTTCCTTTTTTGACAACGGTTTTACGTCGCTTGCGTCCCACAAAATCCGGCTCGTAATTGTCCGGATTGTCGACACGCTGTGACCGTTGCATCTTGCGTTGCAGTGCGGTTATTTCCTTCTGGTAGGTAGGAACACCTTCCGCAAAGGGAAGCAAGTCTGCATGACTGTCAGCAACGTAACCGATGTTACTTATATTGATCTCAAACCCAATCAGTCCATCGGCAACGTTATTCTTCTCTTTTTGGTAGGGTAAGCCTTCTAGCACCAACTGGACAAACCAACGACGTTTCCCGTTTAGTTCCCTTCGGAGCGGGCCACAGTACTTGACGGGACTTGAAAGACCGTGCCGAATCACCTCGTTGCTGTAGTCGATAATTGCGGGTAATTGCAACTTGCCCCACACAACCCGGTCGTTTACCCACCTAAGACCTTGTTTGTTTGACTTACCCTCAACTGAGTGGAAACGAGTTTGAACCTTAAACCGTACCTTTTTTGCTCTACCAAACAGTACGCGCTCAACCGCTTTAAACCCACGAGTTGCCAACTTCTGCTGAGTATTGGAATCTACTTTTTGGGCAATCCATTTTGAGTCGTTAGCTGCTCGATTAGCGTAAGCTTGTATTTCGTACTCTGTAAGTCGGTAAGCTTGACGCGCTTTATTGAAAGCTTCGCCACGCTCTTTCTTCTTATCCTTGGGGAGCTTCTTAGCTGCCTGATATGCCTCGGAGTTACGCACCAATTGCATCCGCTTGTAAGTTTCTCCCACCACGTTGTTATACAAACACATTGATGCGTTCAACCCAGCTTGTAGCTCAAAATCATGGTTGCTGTTTACCACTAATGGCAGTTCTAAAACGAATGATGGTTTTGTACTCCGTGGCATAGTTGAATCACCTCCTTTGTTCTGTTATCCTACATTCAGTATATAGCCATATTCTAGACTATGTCAATGGAAAAAGGTAAAAAAAGAATGAGAAATCAGCCAGTTTTTCACGAAGAAGTCAAGCAACCTCATAGGATTATGTTGACTCCTACCGCGTGGAAAAAATTACAAAAAGTAGCAAAAAACCGCAATACAAGCGTCAGCGAAGTGATTGAAATAATGTCTAGAGAACTTGACGGCGAATAAATTCGCCGCGTCGCTTTTCCTCCCCGGTCTCTTGACGGGGGGCGTGACCTCGCTCCCGCGTGCCTTTGTTGAGGTTGGGTCGAGGGGGGATATTATTCCCCGCCCCTCCCGTTTAGATCTGGGCGTGCGGGCTTTCCCCGCACCCAGCTGCCGATGTTCTTAGCTTTCGCGTTTGCTCATGTGAATGTAATCGTGGCAGCTTTCATGAATAGCTAGAAGGTTGTTTTTCTGCCAATTTTTGTGGTTTCCATGTACATGATGGAGATGTACCTTCTCGTCACTTAGCATCTTTAGTCCACAGTATCCACAGATATGGTTTTGCCGTTTTAGGGCAAAAGAGGTTTCGCCATCTTAGAGCTTGCTATTGCCCTCACTCCAGTAGACAATATCTCCGTCAAATGGTGATTTATCCCCTTTGACGTTGATGTGTTTGTTTTCAGAGTAAGGAACCGATTGGAACGCTTTGTCCAGTAATTTCTTGCTAGATTCACGATTGTGTTTCGTTTCCTTGTTAAATACGCTGAAGGCTCTGTTTTGAATGTGGTACAGTGACAACCGTGCCCCATTCATTTTGCAGTAGCGATGGTAATTTCTCCAACCTCTGACTACGGGGGCTAATTTCTCAGCCTTGACCGCAGCACCATAATTCGAGTTGTTGACGATGTGTTTTACTTTCTGACGGAATGTTTTGCAGTTTTCCACTGAAGGGATACATCTAAACTTCCCGTTGCAAAGCACTTTGAAATGCCAGCCAAGGAAATCAAACCCGTCTGTCGTAGCGGTTAGTTTGGTCTTTTTCTGACTAACCTTCATTCCGCGTTCCGCAAGAAACTGACTGATACGTGCAAGTATTGCCTCGGCGTCATCTTTGGGTTTGAGTATAATAACCATGTCATCCGCATATCGGACGGAGTGATGGATATCTTCTATCCCGTTGAGCGCAATGTTAGCGAGTAGCGGACTGACTACGCCGCCTTGAGGGGTTCCCTGTTCGGGAAATTCTGGGTTGACTCCTGCTTTAAGGCATCGGAATATTCCGAGCTTTATGCCTAATGGGGCGATCAGTCGTTCCATGATGGATGAGTGGTTTATCCGGTCGAAGCATTTGTCGGGTGAGGTTCGAGGGTCGCCCCTATCCCCTCCCCTTTGAACCGGACGTGAGAGTTTCCAGCTCATCCGGCTCAAGTCTTACTTCAAGCGAGATTTGACTTGGGTTTTATGTACCTGCTTGTGACACGGTACGTGTAAGTGCTGAAGGTTTTCCACGTCGTCTGTTCCACCTTCAGCAACAGGTAATATGTGATGGGTTTCGACTTCCTCTCCGTTGAATAGTGGTTCGCCACATTTTGGACACTTCCAACATTGGTTTTCTGCTATCGTATAGAGCTTAGTGCCTTTATCGAAGTAGGTTTTCCCAAGCTTCTGGTGGCGTTTGTTCCAATACTCTTTTAACGAGGGGTCGTCGGGGCTAGCGTCACCCTTGACTTTTATCTGGCGCACGATAGGAGTAGATGCAATTTGGTAAAGGACAAGTTCTTTGTCCTTACCCCGTCTGTCGCTTGTGGTGCAAGCGAACGCCCATTTAACGCCTTTGATGGTCTTGAAGTAACGTTTGCGTACCCATGAAGTATTCTTGTTGGGGTGTCTACGCTTTGCCCAACGCCAAAGGTATTGCCATAATCTGTAGGAGATATAGCTGAAGGTTTCTTTGCTCACAACCCCTTTGTAGTAGTTAGCAAAACCTCTGAGAATTGGATTGAGTTTCTTGATTAGGACTTCCTGTTCTACACCACTCAGGTTTTTGATTTCTTCCCCCAACCGCTTGCAGAAGGCTAGCACCTTCTTTTTGGACGGTTTGATCAGAAGTTTGCCATCGTAGTGCCGGGAGTTGAACCCCAGAAAGTCGAAGCCATCTTCGATTGACGTGATGACCGTCTTCTGAGCGCTTAACTCAAGACCTCGTTCGGACATCCATGCTTGTATCAGGGTTTGAGCAGCTGCGAGACTTTTCCTGTCTCTAGACGTAACGATGAAATCATCGGCATACCGTACCACCCCAAGTTTCGGATTGGTGGCTTTTACAAATGTTTCTAAGCCATGCAATCCGATGTTGGCAAGTAGAGGTGAGATAACTCCTCCCTGTGGTGTGCCTTGTTCCGTAGGATTTAGTTTCCCTTGGAACACAAACCCCGCTTTTAACCATCCTTTGATCAGTTCTCGTTGAGGAAAGTTACTCACCATATTCAGGATAGATTCATGGGCGATGTTGTCGAAGAATCCCTTGATGTCAGCTTCTAGAACCCACCTATGTCCACCTGCACGGTTGAACCCTACTTTGTTAAAGCATTGTTCAATGGCATCGTCACAGCTTCTTCCCGGTCGAAAGCCATACGAGTGTTGCTCGAATACGGCTGACCATTCAGGTTCTAGCGAATTCTTTACTATTGCCTGTTCGATTCTGTCACCCAGGGTCGGGATGCCGAGCGGTCGTTTCTTGCCGTTGGGCTTGGGTATCTCTACCCTCCGGGTTGGTTTGAGGTTTCCCCCATCCCAGTTGTTTACCAGAATCACCCTGGCTTGAGGGGTATTGACAATCTCTTTGTCAATTCCTGCCGTAGCTTTGCCAAGATTTGTCTGGGTGATACGTCGAACTGACAACAGTAAATTGGCGTAGCTTCGTAACATCAACTTCTGTAAGCTTCGTAGCTTACGGAAGTCACCTTGTTTTCTCGCACGAAAGATTCTCTGACGCAGGTTTCTAACGAGCTTGTTAACCTTTCTCCAGCTAACCTGGTCCCCATCTTCAAGTCGTTTCTTCAGTCTGTTTGTTGTCGTATTTGACACCATCTAACTTGTCCTCAGATTTGATTCCTTTTGTTGGATTCACTTCCGTATAAGACCCAGAAGAAGTCAGCTTTCTTTTCAGTCAGTGGTAATGTTTCAACCCCTATCTGACTCGTTACAAGCCAGCATTCGCTTTTTCTTCCATCCTTTATCCTCCTGGGATTTCTGCCTCAGTTACCTTTGGCTTACTATCGCTATCGACCTTCGATAGACCCAGTAGGGCTTACCCTGTTGTATCGTCTAGTTTTTCAATTTCCGTTAGGTGCTGTCTATTCTGCGGTGGAAGTATCGTTCACACGACTTATGGAATCGAAAGCCATAAATCCATTCCACGTACCTTTTGGTTAGAGCCTGTCAGCCTTATTTATATGGCTCTTCACTAGTAACGCAGTTTAAATGACAGTTTACTTGCGTTCACCAGAGGAAATTACCCTCTTGCTCCTGACCAGCTTAGGCTGCTAGCTTTGGCTACTTGCGTGGTCTGCACTCCGACTGTTTCGTTGCCTACTCGGTCGTGACCGGACTCTGACGAGTCTTTTACGTGAGGGTAGCGGGTGTGAATCCGCTAGGGAAGACGGCTTCCCTTACTAAACGACCCTTTCAGGTCGCGCCTCGATGTCAAGTTCGATGACTTGTTTGTTTTTTCCATTCGTAAATGGTTGAACAGGATTTTCTGGGCGTCATGTGCCGCCCTACCTGGTCTGAAACCATAGCTTCGTTCATGGAATGTTGCTTCATGTGCAGGTTCTATAGCGAATTTAACTAGGCATTGCCATGCTCTATCAGCTATAGTAGGCACTTTGAGAATCCGGGTTGACCCATGCTTTTTTGGTATGGGAATTTCTCTCAACCTTTGGTGCTTCCAGGTGTTAGCAAAAGATTTGAGTATCTCACTCAAATCTAGGCGTTCCTGATGCGTCAGGGACGCTTTGCCGTCAATACCTGGTGTTTTCTTTCCTGCATTTAGCTGTGTTACTTGACGGATTGCCAGTAATCTTGCTGCGCGGGATTTCAGAATTAGCTTCTGTAATGACTTGGCTTTTCGCAGGTGATTGGCTCGAATAGCTTTGTACACTCTCATTTGTAGGCGGAATAGGTTACGCCGAAATTGCTTCCAGGGTAACTTTCTCCAAAATTCACGCTTCGCTTTTGCCGTGCCTAATCATTCTCTACTCCTGGCAAGTGTCTTCTGATTGCCTTTGAGCAATTACGCCCAATCCTACCCGTGTCTAAGGGATTGGGCATCTCGTCTTGCCTACCTTGGGTTCGACCGTCCCAAGGACCTTAGACCCGTTTTTATTCGTTCCCTCAAGTGATTGTCTTGTTCCTATAGGTGCAGCCAATTCAACTGCTAGATACCCCTGGTATGGCTAGTCTCAGGGAAAAAGCTAGCGGGTATTAGCTCTAGCTCTGTCGGGGGTAGTATTCTTTTCCGTCCCGCTTGTTCTTAAGTTGCTTTTTTAGGCTATGTTTCACCGTGGGAAAGCCCCTAGCGCCAGTGTGGTTTCGGTCAACCTCTGATTGCGCCCTACTTCCAGCTTCAGCCTCCAGAATTCCTTGTCTGGTCACTGTGGATAGATTGGGAGTCATGCCCATACCTGGCAGGGAGGACTTGCACCTCCATCATCTTGAGAGTTTCACAACCTCTAATGGTTCTGAAGCCACCCGGTAGGGTCGAGAGAGGTTATTACTAGCCTCTCCCTCCCATCCGAAACCGTGCTTGCGAGTTTCCCCGCACAAGGGTACTCAATGTGCTTCCTTTTGTCACTACAGGACTTCTTAACTGCCTGTGTCTTAATGGTCGGAATGTCGTCAATCCACTCCCATTCATATCTGCTCCATTCTTGAGCCAGTTTCTTGAGGAACTTTGAGTGTTCTTTCTTCCATATTTCTATTAAGTCTTGGGCAGTCTTTTCATCGTGACAATGCCGATGTAATAGTTGCAGATTATTCCATTCATCCTTGCCGCCTATTGCTCTAGGGATTTTATGGTCTACTTCCATCACATCCCATTCAAGGAAGTGTAGTCCGCACGCCAGACATTTACCCTTTTGTTGTTTAAGCAACGCGCGCCTTTCTACTAGGCATTTCAGGGTGTTCCCCTAGTCTTGTACTCCAATAAACTGAGTCGCAGTCGTAGGGGCTTTTTTCGCCTTTAACTTTCACATAGTTATTGCTACTGCAAGCTATTTCACTATGTGTTAGTAACCAAAGGGGGTTTCCATCTCCCTTTTTGGTTGCGAATACCCAGTTATTACCGCCGATGGTAGTCCAGTACTTTTTATGTCCGTCCTTGGAGTTTCCACAACGGTATTTTGCCCATCTACGGAGTTTCAGGTAGGTGAGATTGTCTTGTTTTGATGACTCTCCAACATTTTTAATGTCGGAGTTTGCGTAATAGGAAGCCCATCCCCTTATGACAGGGTTAAGGTCTTTTATTAGTGCCGCTTGGGGCGATGACCTATGTTTTCTGATGATTCTTCCAATTTGCTCTTGATGTACCTTACTTGCTTCCTTCGTTGGGGTGATGAGTGTTTTGTAACCCAATATCCTACCTTTGGTGTCTCTTGGACTTCGGTATTTACCAGCAGGGTATTGCTGTATGTGATGACCTAGAAAGTCAAATCCAGCAAAACCATCCTCACTTAACTCTGGAAGGAGTGTGTGAGTTAGCCGAGTCTTTTCGGGTTTCAGTTGCAGACCTATACCACTTAGCCAGTCCGAGATTATCTCCCGGCATCTTTGGACGACGAGCTTATCTTCGTGTATAACCACGAAGTCATCGGCGTATCTAATGAAGCTCAAGGATTTTGTTTTATTTTGCCAGCTATGTTGACTGCCGTTTTTCTTTTTCCAGTCTATAGTTTTGGCATATTCCTTGAGCGTATTTTCAAGCCCGTGGAGGGCGATGTTTGCCAATAAGGTCGAAATCACCCCACCCTGTGGCGTGCCAAGAGATGTAGCAGTAAATGCTCCAGTGTCTATTACCCCAGATTTGGGCCAAGCTTTTATTTGTTGCCTGACCTTACCTTTGATGTTCAACTTTTGGAGCAGGGCTTCGTGGTTGATGCGGTCAAAACATTTGGCTATATCCGCGTCTAACACGTACTTAGCTTTGTTCTGAATACAGTTTTTAATCTGTTTTATCGCATCGTGACATGACCTTCCTGGTCTTTAGCCATAACTGTTAGGCTCGAAGACTGCCTCCCATTCTGGCTCAAGGGCAGTTTTCACCACCGCGCGGCATCGCGAGGTCGTACATTGTGGGTATTCCTAATGGTCGTTTTTCCTCTTTCCCCGGTTTTGGTATCCATACCCTACGAGTAGGGCGGGATTTTCCAGTTAATTTGAGTTGACTTGCTAGTTCAAAACGTGCTTCTGGGGATAGTGTTTTGATTCCATCCACTCCCGCCGTTTTCTTGCCAGTATTATCTTGTGTAACCCGACGTACCGATAAGACCCTATTAGACCAAGACCTGATCAACGTTTTTTGGAGTTTGCGTACTAGCTTGACATCGCCGCGACGTGAAGCAGCGTAGATTCGCTTTTGTAACTTAAAGACGTACCTTTCGGCTGTGCGCCAATTGATAGCCTTCCATCCCTCAGTATTCTGTTGTGAATCTGATTTAGGCTTGTTCATCACTACTGGTGACTCTAGCTTTCACATATTGCGGTTGTTGTCTGCTTATCCTGGCAGTTACGCCATCCCTTTTCAGGCATTACCCGTTATTTCGGGTTAGGCAAAAGCTTCTTGAACCATCCCACCTACCCTTGGCTTTTGGCAAGACTTGCCTACCTGATCAATCGACCTTGATCAGGAGCTTTTGGGAGGTTACTTCGTTCCTACTATCGATTGATTGAGATTTTAGGGTTCATCTTTCCATCGAGGGTCTAGGAAGTGCGCTATCTCGGTGGGCAAAACCTGATATTCCTTACCTTTGTCGGCTATTTCCGACTCAGGAGTTAGGCTGAGAGCCTATTAGCTTATATCCCCTGATCCTGGTTTTCGATGGTTCATCGATGATTAGCTGTTTCTACCCATATTCTCTTGCTTGCAGTAGGTGCTTTCAGCTATTACCACCTATTCCTGCTTTCACCCCCGCTTTACAGATTTGATAGTCAGTCTCCTCTGTAGGGGCTACCATAATTTTGGTAGTCTGTGTGCTTTCAATCCCGCACCAGGACGGTAGGGTTTGGTGTTTTCTGGATTGGGTTATAATGTCGGAGTGACCCTTCATTTTTTTCCCATTTTTCCCCTAGCTGTCTTCGCAGTTGCTCGACTAGGTTTCCTCACCTACATGGATAGTAAGTTGTCATCAGTAGAGGATTAAAGTGCGAACTCAACCCAATTGGGTTACTCTACTGTTGCCACTCATCCCCCTTGAAAAGGTTTCGAGTGAACGAATCGCACTGCCCGTAGCAAGGTAGTTTCCATCCAAGGATACTCAAGCTGAGCATCCCGCCATGACAACTCATCGTCATACACCTAACGACTGAAAAACGCACTCATTAAATCGCGATGCATGACTGCACCGGATCGATCGTAATGCACTCTATCTGACAGCGATTTCTTCACACGTTCGCCCGTCAAATGAGTTTGAGATAGTGCGGTTTTTGCAGTCTAAAACTGATAGAATGAACTTCCAGCATTTTCAGGGATATCGCTTCAGTTCTGATTGAAAGAATCCGGGGTATTTAGCATTAATAGCTTTGACCCAAGTCTTTTGCCAGCAACGTACAGAAACCTTTTCGATTTTAATTTTGTTTCCGTTTCTCAAAATATTGTTAACTAGCCGCCTATTCTGAGACTTAGCATACTCAGATTTACGACGTTCTAGCTCTCTCTTTTTAGCAGCAAGCTTATGGTATCGCTTGGACTTGTTCCACCTGCGATACCCTTTTTTATGCTTGCCTTGTTTCAGGATATTTTTGCGTCCCTTGCCGCCTATGAAATCAGGTTCATAATGCCCAGGATTAGCTTGCCTTTGCGACCTCTGCATTTTACGTTGAAGTGCGGATATTTCCCGTTCGTAAGTCGGGACGCTTTCTGCAAATGACAACAATCCAGCATTGTTGTCTGCAACGTAAGCCACATTGGAAATGTTTAGGTCAACTCCTACCACTCCTGGAGTGACGAAGTTAGCTGGTTTTTGATCGGGCAACCCTTTGTTAATTAGCTGAGCGTACCAACGGCGTTTTCCGCGAATCTCTTGCCAAAGAATGCGGACGTATTTAACTTCGCTGGTTAAGCCATGCATTATTACGGGATTGTCTTTATCAATCAGTGCAGCAAGTTTGAGTTTCCCCCAAACTAACTGTTCTCCAACCCATCTGATGCCTTGCTTGTTGGTCTTGCCTTCCATGATCCGAAATCGATATTTCAGCTTAAATCTTACCTTTTTAGCTCGACCAAACAGGATTTTTTCCGAGGCTTGAAAGGCGCGGTTAGCTAACTTTTGTTGGTTATTGGAGTCAACTTTTTCAGCAATCCATTTGGCAGCATTGGCTGCGATGGTTGCATAAGCTTGTAGGTCCTATTCTGAATACCTATATTGCTTTCTAGCCGCAGCAAAGGCTTCTGTTCTAGCTTTCCCTTTTGGTAAGGTTTTCGCCATCTGGTAATAGCTAGATATTTGTACCAACCTCATCCTTGCCATTGCCTCATCTAGTAAAGCGTTATACAATTGCCGACCTGCTTGCCAGCGGGATAGCAACTCTGCTTCGGCAGAACTTGTAACGACGAGAGGTATGGTTGTTATGAATGATGGAGTGGTACTTTTAGCCATTTTAACTGTGTTGACATCGACCTGGGGAAAAGGATAACTTGATTTACAGCTAGATGTCAATAGGCAGGGGTAAACAACATGACAGTAGATTTAGCTGACAGGAAGTACCGTAGATATGCTCACAGCATTGGTTGTGCTACTGTCCACTTGTGTTGGATACCAAAGCGTAGGCGCGCGGTGTTGGTAGGAGAGGTTAAAAACGATCTTTACAAGATATTGAATGATGTTGCTGTCGAGCATGGCTGGTTTATCAAGGCTTTAGAAATAGCTCCAGACCACGTTCACTTGTTGGTAGAATACGATACCGACCATTCAATAGCGCAAGTGGTGAAGGCTTTTAAGGGACGATCTTCTTATGAATTGAGGGCTAAGTATCCCCATTTGAAACGGATGCCTTCTATGTGGACTAGGGGCTATTTTCACGATACTACTGGCAAGGTTTCGACGGCGGTTATTTTGGCCTATATTAACGATCCGCACCATAGCAAGAAATAAAAAACGCGGCAAATAAATTTGCCGCTTCGCGTTTGGGCCCCCGTTTAAAAACCGGGAGCTACCACGCTCCCGCTTGTTGATGGTGTGATTCCAGTACAAAGCCAAGTGGTATGGTCGAACCTTGGTGAAGATTGACCGATGGTTCCCCAGTTCCAAACGCTGTGGAGGTTGCGGTCACATTGTCCAATCGTTGCCGTTGAGTATCCGAGAATGGGACTGCCCCAACTGCGGAACGCACCACGACCGGGACATCAACGCAGCGCGAAACATTTTGGCGGTGGGACACACCGTGACAGACTCCGTCGCGAACGTAAGACCTGATAGCCATGAGGTTAAAGCGCAGTTGCGAAAGTCCAGCAATCGAAGGAAGCAGAAATCTAAATCGTCAGGCCCAGGAATCACCGTGGCGTTGACTTCCCGTGAGGATGTCAAAGCAACCTGCGTTTAAGTGTTTGGTAGAAAACTTTTCAGGACTTAGGCAAAGAAACCGGGTTTCTATGAAACAAAGAAACTTTGGTGATGGCAAGGTCGTGGGTAAGTCCTGCTTTTGCTGCCTACACGGGATTGACTCTTTAGTCGAGCCAAGGCGATCTGTCACCTATCAAAAGTTAGAAAAAGTTGTGAAACACAAAGAGCCAAAATAGTATGTTAGCAAATAGCACAAAAGCTAGAGTTTTATTCTAAAATTTAATAATTTATTTGAATTAAGTAAAATTTTTTTAATTAAAAAGCAAGTAAATGTAAAGTGGAATACAATTAGAAGAAAATTAATTTTTTTTTAATTAATTTTTCTTCAAATTGAGTTAACACTAATTGAAAAAACAGATCTGTTTCACTCTGGGGTAATTAACTTTAGATTGGTAGGTTGAACCGCATGGTTAGTAAAAAAGCGGCACTTCCGGGAAGGCTAGGATCGTGGCGAGAGGGATTGCTGAATCGGATTGTCAGCCGCATTCGCGCCTCTTTGGATCTGCAAGAGATTTTGACGGCGACGGTGGAGGAAATACGCAAATTTATGGCTTGCGATCGCGTCAAAATATACCGCTTTCATGCGGATGGTAGCGGCGAAGTCATCGCCGAGTCGATCCGGGGTAAGTGCTTACCCTCGCTGCTGGGATTGCATTTCCCAGCTAGCGACATTCCCCCCCATGTGCGGGAGATGTTTGTGAAAGCACGCCAGCGGGTGATTGTAGATGTGGCTTCGCAACGGAAAATGCTTTATCAGTTAGATTGTCCTAAGACAGGAGAAAGTCTGGTAACGGAAGATATTCGCTATTTACCTGTAGACCCTTGTCACGTTGAGTATCTAACGGCGATGGGGGTAAGTTCTTCGCTGACCGTGCCGATTTTATATGAAAATAACTTATGGGGTTTATTAGCTTGCCACCAGATTAAACCGCGACAATTTTCAGAAAGCGAGTTAAAGATAGTGCAGTTGCTGGTGGATCAAGTTTCGATTGCGATCGCGCAGTACAATCTACTTTTGCAAGCGCAACAACAAGCAAGGGATGAAGTCATAATTAACCAAATTAACCGCATTCTCCATTCACCGCTACCCCTGAAACACAAAAAGCAAACGGTTTTGGAACAAATAGCAAAAGCTTTACAAGGTTCTGGTGCTAGATTGTATATTACAGCCGAGCCAACGGGTAAGCCTGCTCAACTTTATACTTGGGGCGATCAACCAAACCTAGCGCAGATTGAAGAAACACCTTTTTGGCAACAAATTATCAGCTGTAACTGCGAAGGTAAAGCGGTATCTGAAGATTGTAAATGTTCGATTTTGCCGGTGTTTGCCAGTAAAAATATTCTCTCGCACGTCTATAGCATTAGCGATCTTTACCAAGAACCTCAACTTCAGTATTTACTGCCTGCTTTTGCATCAACTTCGATTCGCTCCCTACTGATAGTGCCATTACAGTATCAACAACAATGCATCGGGTGCATCACCATTTTCCGCAATGAAATTGAAACCGAAACATTATGGGCAGGAAGGTGGAATCAATCCTCGCAGAATTTGCCTCAATGGCGGTCATTTGAAACATGGCAAGAAATCAGAACTGGACAAGCTAAAGCGTGGAATGCAAATGAAATAAAACTCGCTCAAACCCTGGGAATTCACGTTTACATGTCCATCATGCAACGGCGCGTAGAAGACACGCTCCGGCATCAAGCTTCTTACGATATTTTAACGGGTTTACCTAATCGGTTGCTATTTAACGACCGACTTGGTTTAGCACTGGCAAATACCCACCAAAAAGGAGAAATTTTGGCAGTGTTATTTTTAGACTTAGATGGGTTCAAAAAAATCAACGAAACCTTGGGTCATGGTGTAGGCGATCGCTTGCTGCAAGATGTTGCCCAACGACTCAAAAAATGCCTGCGCGAATCTGACACAATTGCTCGTTGGGGCGGCGATGAATTTACCCTATTGCTATCCCCCATTGTTTGTGCCGAATCAGCGGCTCAAATTGCCCAAGGAATTTTGTCTGTTTTTAACTTACCTTTTCAGATTGAGGGTCAGGGTGAATTTTATATCAAAGCTAGCATTGGAATTGCCTTAGCTCCCTACGATGGCGAAGATGTAGAAACCCTGCTCAAAAATGCCGATGCCGCTATGCATCGAGTCAAACAACAGGGGCGGAATAATTACCAGCTATACACCCCTTCTATTGGCACTCAAGCGCTGGAAAAAATGGTCTTAGAAAACAATTTATACAAAGCCTTAGAACGGGAAGAATTTCTCTTGCACTACCAACCCCAAATCGACTTAAAAACTGGTAAAATTGTGGGGATGGAAGCGCTAATTCGCTGGCAGCACCCCGAACAAGGATTAATTCCTCCCAATCGGTTTATTCCACTCGCAGAAGAAACCGGATTGATCAACCCGATTGGAGAATGGGCGCTGCGGACGGCTTGCGCTCAAAATAAAGCTTGGCAGTTAGCCGGACTGCCGCCGCTACGTATGGCAGTGAATCTTTCAGCACGTCAGTTTATGCAACAAAATTTGCTCGAGAAAATAGCTCTAAGTTTAGCAGAAACAGGGCTAGAACCGCGTTACTTGGAAATAGAAATTACCGAAACTACTGCGATCCAAGATATAGATTTTACCATCTCGGTGTTGCAAAGTTTAAAAAACATGGGCATCTACATCTCAATGGATGACTTTGGTACAGGCTATTCTTCCCTCAGTTCCCTGAAACGATTTCCCTTAAGTACGCTGAAAATCGATCGCTCGTTTATTGACGACGCACCCATCATTAAGGCAGTCATTGCTCTGGGTCATGGGTTAAACTTAAAAGTAATAGCCGAGGGAGTAGAAACACCAGGACAATTGGAATTTTTACGAGAGGTAAAGTGCGATGACGTTCAAGGTTACTTCTTGAGCAAACCTCTTGCCGCTGAAGCCGCCGCCAATCTGTGTATAAAGCAAGCAGAGGGAGGAAAATTTAAGATTTAAGATTTAAGATTGCAGATTTAATTGAAATTTGAAATAGTTAAATTGACTTTAAATGAACATTGTATTAAAATGTAAATCTGCCATCTGAAATCTGCAATAAAATGAGCGACCAGGAAGAGATTATAGAACAAGATTTTACTTTCAGTATCCCCGTTGCACCGGAGGGATACAAGTCAGGGTTTATCGGTATTATCGGACGCCCCAATGTAGGAAAATCCACGCTGATGAATCAATTAGTGGGGCAAAAAATCGCGATTACTTCGCCAGTTGCTCAAACTACGCGAAATCGCTTGCGGGGAATTTTGACAACGCCAGAAGCCCAGATGATTTTTGTCGATACACCGGGAATTCATAAGCCGCATCACCAGTTAGGAGAAGTGTTGGTGCAAAATGCCCAAATCGCGATTAAATCCGTGGATGTGGTGCTGTTTGTCGTGGATGGATCGGTGGAAATGGGGGGTGGCGATCGCTTCATCGCCGAATTGCTAGAAAATACCAAAACTCCGGTGATTTTAGGGCTAAACAAAATCGACCAACTAGCGCAAGATTCCCCAGAAATCGATCGCAGTTATAACGAGTTGGCAGAACCACAAAAATGGCGTGTTGTCAAGTTTTCGGCAATAACCGGAGAAGGATTAGATTCACTGCAAAAATTATTAATTGAAAAATTAGAATCAGGTCCTTATTATTATCCCCCAGATTTGGTTACAGACCAGCCAGAACGCTTTATTATGGGGGAATTAATTCGCGAACAAATTCTGCTATTAACCAGGGAAGAAGTGCCGCATTCGGTAGCAGTAACGATAGAAAAGGTAGAAGAAGAACCAGCAATTACCCGCGTTTTTGCAGCAATTAACGTTGAGCGAGATTCCCAAAAAGGGATTTTGATTGGGAAAAAGGGTAGTATGTTGAAGGCAATTGGCAGTGCGGCGCGGGAGCAAATGCAAAAGTTAATTGCTGGGAAGATTTATTTGGAATTGTTTGTAAAAGTGGAACCGAAGTGGAGACAATCTCGGAGTCGTTTGGCGGAGTTGGGATATAAAGTGGAGAAAGAATGAACCGCCAAGACGCAGAGGACGCAGAGGGAAGAGGAGTAGGTTGGGTTGAGGGAAAGAAACCCAACAGTAATCTTGTACTTCGGTGGTAAAGCTTGAGGGAAAAATTTATGCCGTATAGCCAATTTACTACTATCACCAAGGTTAAAGAAGCGTTCAATTTAACCACAGTGGAGGGAGTTAGGTTTTTACCTGAAATTGCTCCTATTCACCCGAGTGCTACTTTGGCAGCTTTTCTGGAAGAGACTCTGCCGCTTGCTGTGGCGACAGGTAGCGAGAAAGCTAGATCTGAGTTAGTTATTAGTCCTGTTTTGGTAGAAGTACGGCGGATTTTGAATCGTCAAATTAGCCTATTCTCGGGGGAAGATTTTAGCGTAGATGAATCGGTTGGATTGAATGGACGTTGCGACTTTTTGATTAGTCGTTCAAGTGAACTGTTGGAAATTGAAGATCCAGCAGTTGTAATTGTGGAAGCCAAACAAGCAGATCTGAAAACTGGTATCGGTCAGTGTGTGGCTGAAATGGTCGCTGCTCAAAGATTTAACGAGGCGAAGAAAAGAGCGTTGCCTGCTATTTATGGTGCTGTTAGTAATGGTATTCAGTGGGAATTTCTCAAGCTTGTTGGCAATGAGGTGACTATCGATTTGACTATTTATCCGCTGCCGCCAGTGGAGCAAATTTTGGGATTTTTAGTCTGGATGGTTCAGCCATGACAGGACTTAGGCAAAGAAACTAAGGTGATATGAAGAAAAATCCTGGGTTTGCAACTAGCGATCTATCCATCACCTTTGTTTCTCGGCAAAATCCTGGGTTTGGAACTAGCGATCTACCCATCACCTTTGTTTCTCTGAAAAATCCTGGCTTTGGAACTAGCGATCTACCCATCACCTTTGTTTCTCTGATTTCTGGGTTCGTCGTGCGTAAGTCCTGCATGAAGCTTTTTGGCTAATTGGTAATTGTCAGAATTCTACCGCCAAATCATCCAATTACCAATTACCAATTACCCACTACCACCGCCAAAGTAGAGTTGCGCGATCGCATGGAGGATTCACTTGCAAGCTACCGTTGAACAACTGGCTCAAATTCAAGTGTTTGCACAGCTAGAAACCTGGGAATTAGAAGGTTTACAAGCCCATAGTCGAGTGCAAGACTACCAAGCGGGGGAAATCGTGATGCAGGAGAGCGATCCCATACCCGCAAAACTATTTGCCCTTGTGGGTGGTTCTTTACGAATTACCAAAACAGCAAGTACTGGTAAAGAAACTATTCTCCGCACTTTATCACCTGGGGAAATATTCGCCGCACCAGCTTTATTAGGAAATGGCATTGCACCCGCGACGGTAACTGCTGAGCGCAATTGCCTGGTTATTACAGTCGAAAAAGATGCTTTATTAGAAGCAATTAGAAATAATCCTGAAATTGCTTTGCGAATGTTGATGGTATTTAATCAGCGACTTCAGCAACTCCACGACACGGTACATGGATTGGTTTCAGAAAGAGCTATTGTGCGTTTAGCCAGATTTATTCAGTATTTTGCCGCGCAATACGGGACAGAAAAAACGCCAGATGGTATTTGTTTAAAGGCGAATCTTTCCTATTATAAGATAGCGCGGAGTATCGGCATTACTTATGAAGAATGCGTCCGGTTGATTAAGAGTATGAAGTCGGTTTTGGTTTATCGACGTGGCGGGAAGATTGCGATTTTAGATGCAGAGGAATTGGCAGATTTGGCGTTAGCGTGTGGGTCAGCAAGTATGGCGTCGGGCAAGATAAATTACTAAAGTACAATGGGAGCATGTCAGGAATGCAAATCTACGCCGACACCCTCAAGGGTGCGGCTACAAAAACGAAGCCCTAGCAGAGAGGGGCTAAAGCTTTTAAAGCCTGCTAGAGCAGGCTTTGTCTGTGTAGCGACACCCTTGAGGGTGTCGGCTACAAAAACGAAGCCCTAGCAGAGAGGGGCTAAAGCTTTTAAAGCATGCTAGAGCAGGCTTTGTTTGTGTAGCGACACCCTTAAGGGTGTCGGCTACAAAGCTGACATGCTCCCAAGTACAATTGGGGAAATTGGAATTGTTAAGTGAAACTGACTTCCCCTATCTTTGCCAGCAGAGGTTGCCCAAATTTTTCCGCCCAAGCTTTGAATAATTTGGCGGCAGATTGCTAAACCGAGTCCGCTACCACCAATGGTGCGCTGAAGAAATGCTTCTTCTTGATAGAAGCGGTCGAAAATCGATTCTAATTGACTGGGTTCAATTCCTCGACCAGTGTCGATAATAATAACTTCTAACATTTGAAGTTTGTCAAGGACTTGAGCGCGAACGGTAATTTGACCGCTGGTAGGTGTAAACTTGCAGCCATTGTCTAAAAGTTTAATCAGCACTTCTGTAATTCCTTCCCCATCAGCTTGAACTGGTGGTAAAAAATTGGGTAAATCTAAAACAATTTGAGGTAATGTTTCTGGTAAGCGGCGCGTTTTAAGATTGCTGATGGCTAAATCCAGACATTCGGGCAGCGACAGCGGCTCTATTTGCCAACGTACTAGACCGCTTTCTAACCGCGATAGCCGCAAGAAATCTTGAATTAGCTGTTGCAAACGGTCTGAATCGTTGAGGGCCGTTTGTAGCATTTCCTGTTGCAAATCGGTGGGGATTTCTGGCGTAGTCGCTAGAGTTTCTAAGCAAATACGGATGGTGGATAAGGGGGTTCGCAATTCGTGTCCGGCGATCGCAATCAAATTGCGCTGACTGCGCTCGATGGCTTCCAGTTGTCGGTTGAGCGCCTCTAGGTCAGTATAAGCTTGGGCTTGCATGAGGGCAATTCCCACCTGGGCGGCGATCGCAACGACTAAGGCAATCTCATCTGCACACCAAGGATGCGCCTCGCTGCCGCAATAATGGATTTCTAACATGCCAAGCTGGGCTTCTTGATAGCGAATCGGTACTAATAAACAAGAGCGAATTTGCCACCGCCCGAACTTAGCTTGTAACTCCGAATCGCTGCGAATGCCTAAGTCTTGGGAAATATCGGCAATTGCGATCGCTTCATCTTTCTCCAATACTTCTCGAAATAGGGAATGTTCTACTATCGACCAAATTTCACCCCGCATGGAAGTAACTTTAACAGCAACCGATTCATATTCAATCGGTAACGTTTGACCAAAGGCATCGCAGCGATAGAGTATACACCGGCATGAGTTAAAGACTTGTCCTAATTCCTGTACCGTTGATATCAGTACCTGTTGGGGATTGAGCGACCGACGGATAAATGCACTCAGGACATTAATTAGGCGTTCTTTGCCCTCTTGGACGGCAATGGCGCGGTAAGCTCTTAATAGTTTGAATTGGCTCGCTTGCAAGTAAGCGATCAGGCGCTCGGTAAATAGTTGATCTAGTTGGGGCGATCGCTTATTTTTGATTTGAACTGAGGTTTTGCCGGTTAAACCGTACCGTTTTAGCGTCTGTTTTACCTCCGATTCCAGTTCCGGTTTGTAAGCTAAAATCCTCTCTAACAATAACTTGGCTGCTTGAAGGCAAACCTGACGGTCAAACGACCAAATGCCTTTGAACTTCCGCGCTTGATCTAATAATGCAGGGTTTTCCGGCGAAACTTGTTCTCGGCAAATTATGCAAGCTGAATATTGCCGATCGATGACAATTAAATGCCACTCTTGTGCTAAACCATCATTAGGGTCAAGGGGAATCGTCACATAGGAAGCTGAAGCTGCTCCAAAATCAGATTCCGGGACAGCCAGCACGTAAACTTGATCCGTGCATTGAGCGATGCGCTGATAGCGACGGACTTCTTGGCGGTAGAATCGCTCGTGTTGAAAATTGGCAATCGCTAGCGGCGTACCTTTCCCTACTAATACTGCATCTTCTATTGCATGGGAAAGCGCCGTTAGGGAAGCCTTGAAGTAGAGCTGAGGACGCAAGTGGGGCAAGCTCTGGCGTAACTCCTGCAACAGAGAATATGAGTTATTCATTACACAATCAACTGGGAAAATTCCTTAGCCAGGAGCAGTCTTGAAGAGGACGCGGGGACGCTCATGATGCGGGGACGCAAAGATGCGGGGACGCGGGGATGGGGAGAAACCCCATCAATCCAGGGAATTCTATCAAGAAATAGATTTTTTTGTCTCCACGACTAAAGTCGCTTGCTCTACGACCAAGTGCTTTGATCTTGAGAAGAATCGCTGTTAGTTCTCGTTGCCAGAACCCAATTGAGCCAAGGTGGCGTCGGTTAAATTAGCCGTACTCAGATCGACCCGATCTAAGTTGACTTCGCTGAGGTTGGCAGCAGACAAATTCGTTCTGGCTAAAATTGCTCTCGCCAAGTTGACGCGATATAAGTCTGTATTGCTGAGGTTAGCACCCGTCAAGTTCGCCCTGCTCAGGTCGGCTCCTGCTAGGTTGGCGTTGCTCAAGTCGGCATAACTCAGGTCAACTCCTGTCATATCGGCACCGCTCAGGTCGGCATCCCGCAGATCTACCAACCGCAGCTCTGCTCTGACTAGCAATACTTTGTGTAAGTCCGCTTGGCTCAGTTTCGCCTGAATTAAATTGGCTCCGCTCAAGTTGGCTCGAATCAGGCGCGCGCCACTCAAGTCGGCTCGCCAGAGAGTCGCTCCCTTCAAACTTGCTTCGCTCAAATTGCTCCAACGCAGGTTTGCCGCCGATAGGTTGGCAAGAGCGAGGTCAGCTTGCCCAAGCTTGATGCCAGCAAGACGAACTTCGCTTAAGTCGGCTCCTCGCAGGTTTGCCTGACGAAATACCCGCTCTCCGGCTGCATAGCTCTTCAGCAGCTGCTCTGGGTTCATAAACTTTGGATTTGAAATTTCTGTGGGGCTTCTAGAACTAAGCATGTCTTGCCAGCGCTTAATATCGCCTGTTTTTTTAGATTTGTTTAAGCATTGATTAATTTGCCCGCACAACCTCAAGCTACCTCCAGATTTTGTTTGGTTTCGTTGCTTTCCGTTAATTAATGTAACACATTCTTAATGTTTTTTTAAATTTTCTTAACAATGTGTTAATATTTTGCGCTTATGTAAGCGATAAGAATTGCTGAACAGTGGGTTAAAAGTAAACTAGGTAACAATCCCATCAGTACAGCAATTGAGGCAATTTGGCTTCAGACGGATATTCCAGCAGCCAGCAGCAAGGTATCGATTTTGTCTTTTGCCTCCTGAGTGGCGAATTATGAAAAAATGCTTTACAAAAATTTACATAATTTGTTACATTTCTTGTAGGCAACCGGAGAAAGGGTGAGGAAATTGACCATGCAGGCGCAGTTCATTCGCTTTTTGCAAGAAGATATGGAGATTGGTGCTGCTGAGATTGCGTTCGCCCAGCGCCTTCTGGAAAAATTGATGCCGCAACAGTCTGTGCAGGACTCAAATCTGCTAGCGACAATACTTTGGCAGTATGGCTTGGTGAATCTGAAACAATTAGACCGGATGTTTGATTGGTTAGAGACAGCTTGAGTGAAGATAAATCTGTCGTTATAAATATTGCAGTAAGTTAAGAATTGTGTATTTTTAGCTTGACCAAGCAGTATCATTGAGAACATCCTAGAGAATATAAAGAAAATATTAAATAGCCTCAGTCAGCACAAACGTGAGGACGTAAAGGCCAAATAGAGAGGTCGCCTTGTATGCAGCTATTGCCGAAACCTCAGAGGGATAGCCAATTATCGAAGCTATCTGAGTCTGCACAACTACCCGAACGCTCGCAGTTGCAAATAGTGGAGAATTCAGAGATTGTTGAATCTGCGAATCGCGATCGCGTGGTGATTTTTATTGATGGTGCCAACTTATTTTACGCAGCAGCGCAGCTCAACATAGAAATCGACTATACAAAACTGCTGTACTATTTAACCAAAGGTCGTCGGTTGGTGCGGGCTTATTTCTACACAGGCGTAGATCGCAGCAACGACAAACAACAAGGCTTTCTGATGTGGATGCGGCACAACGGTTATCGCGTCATCACCAAAGATGTAATTCAGCTGCCAGATGGCTCCAAAAAAGCAAATTTAGATGTAGAAATTGCCGTCGATATGATGAAATTAGCCAGCTATTGCGATGGGGTGGTGCTGGTAAGCGGAGATGGAGACCTCGCCTACGTTGTTAATGCTCTGGGATACCAAGGAGTGCAAGTCGAAGTTGTCAGCTTGTACTCCATGACCAGCGACAGTTTAATCAAAGTTGCTGACTGCTACACCGACCTTGCAAGCATTAAACAGGACATTCAAAAAGTGTAGTCTCATCTAAAAAACTTGAACGCATTCTACAACCAGTGTTTGGGATAACGCCTTTCTGGTATCAGATTGTTGAATGCGAGCGTGCAAAATAACATAATAATTGAACCAGCTAGCACTGGTGTAAAAAGAAAATCCCATTTAGCATGACTCATCACTCCCACTAATGCCACAGCGCCACCAGGAGGGTGTAAAGTTCTTGTTAGTTGCATCACTTTAATCGCAGTGGCAACAGCTAAAGCCATCACCCAAGGTTGCGAACCAAATAAATGTAGTAAAATCAACCCGACAATAGCACCGATAATATTGCCGCCAAGCACATTGCGTGGCTGTGCTAAAGGACTTTCTGGAACTGCAAAAAGCAATACGGCAGTTGCACCAAAAGGCCCCGCAATTAAAGGATAATTGGTCTTGATGGAAAGGTAAGCCAATGCTGCAATACCCAGGAAACTACCAATATAGGAAAACAAAATTTGTTTGTACGAAAACCGGGGTTGATAAACTGAACTGCCATGAAGCTTGCACAAAAAAATTTTTAACCGTGCCAAAGTCCGTTTGTAATTCCGTTTGCTCGGATAACTTTTCATAAACTGCGTGCCACCAAAAAATAAGAATATCTTAATGATTAATATAAAAAAATCAGACATACTTATGAATCCGGCAGCAACCTCAAGCCCCAACATCCAGGAGGATGGCTTAAGAATTTTTACCTATGCTTACAATAGCCTTAAATGGTAGTTTAAGCTACAGAAAAGATTAATCTTTTGTCTATGTCGTGCTTATATACCAGACGGCTGTCCCCTCTCTGACGCCCAGCGTTGCAATTTGTGCAACGCATGAAAAAATCCCCAACCCTAGCTAACTAAGGTTGGGTATAGTTCGTAGTGAGGACTTTAGTCCTCATAGTTGGTGAAAGTATAGGCAAATATTAAATAGCCTCCGATTGCATTGCAGCAACCCCCTTCGCTTTCACTTTGAGCAGTTAACTGCCATAGGCTGAACTACGCAGCTCTTATCCCCTATCTGTGAAGGCATCGGGGAATGCTTGTGACTTCAATCAACTGTTGACGCTACCCCCCTTGTCCAGACTGGACTAATTAGTTAGGGTGACGGAGTTTTTTGTTGTCAACTTTAATGGAGCATATCACGTCTACTAAAATCGGCGTCCGGTGGCATCATAAATGTTAACATTTTAGCAAATTTGCTAATGTTTTCAATCAACGAAAAGAATACCAAATCCGCTTGGATGACCCCCTTTTTAAATGAACCGCCAAGACGCCAAGAACGCCAAGAAGAAAGAAGAGAAGAGGAAAATGATATTGCGGGGTAGCTAACCTGGATTTGGTATCATGTCTCACTCAGCAAGGACTAAAGTCCTTACTACAAACATTTAAGATTGTTCAGCCGCTTTTAATTCAGGTTTACTTGCAACTGGAAAGCGAAAGATAGCGTAAATCGCCCTTACAGTAAAGACAAACATTGCCAATGTACCGATGGCAAAAATAATGTCACCTGGAATTCGTAACCATACCGTCCACCGCATCCAAGGACTGGTAATCACTTCAGCACTACGAGCATACCAAGTGCCGTAATTAATTGACTGTACTAGCTGATAGAAGCCATTGGGAATTAAGCCAAAAATTAGCATCACAACTAAGCCGCCGTTAATCATCCAGAAAGAGAACTTCAGCAGATTTTCATTCCATGCATCTTCTGGTACGAATTCCCGCAAAGCAAACAGCATCAGCGCCAAAGCAAGACAGCCATAGACACCAAATAAAGCAGCATGTGCGTGAATTGGCGTAGTATTTAAACCTTGAGAGTAGTAGAGAACAATGGGCGGGTTAATTAAGAAACCAAACACGCCAGCACCGATTAAATTCCAAATACAGGTAGCGATAAAAAAGCGCAAAGGCCAGCGATAAAATCCTTCAGCTTCTCGCGAAAGTCTCAAGCTTTGTAATACTTCAAACCCTATCAACGTTAAAGGGACTACTTCCAATGCTGAAAACACCGCTCCCAGTGCCGCAATAAACGACGGCGTACCGGAAAAATACAAATGGTGCAAGGTTCCAATTACGCCACTACCCAAATACAAAATAGTCGTCAGGTAAGTAGCGCGCAGCGCTGAAGATTTCTTCAAAAAGCCCAATTCGCTGCATAAATAAGCAATCACAACGGTAGCAAATACCTCGAAGAAACCTTCTACCCACAAGTGAACCACCCACCAGCGCCAATATTCTGCAATACTCAAAGGCGTGCGATTGGTATAAGCTAAACCCACTGAATAAAACAGGGGAATTGTAATCGCGCTGTACAGGAAAAAGTGACTCAATCCGGTGGGACTTTTTTCTTTTAGCAAAGCGGGTTTGAAGGCGCGGTACATCAGCCACAACCAGAAAATCATGCCGCCAATTAGCAGCAATTGCCAAACTCGACCTAGTTCGATGTATTCATAGCCTTGGTGTCCCCAAAGGAAGCTATTTTTTACGTCTAAAACTCCCGTAATTGCACTCCAAGAACCAATCATTGAACCGACGACAACGACGGTTAAGGCAATTAGAAGAATGCTATTTCCAACGGCTTGGAATTTGGGTTCAAAACCACCGAAACGAGGGGCGAAGTAAAGTCCGGCTGCTAGCCAACAAGTCGCAATCCAAAATACGGCTAATTGCAAGTGCCAAGTGCGGGAAGCAGCATAAGGCAGGAAGTTAATTAGAGGAATTCCGTAAAAACCTTCGCCTTCTACAGCATAATGCGCCGTGAACATTCCCATCACAATTTGCACTAAAAACAGCACCATCGCGACGCCGAAAAATAGCGAGGTAACTTTTTGGCTGGGTGTGGGAATTCGCACCGCTGGACGTGCTGGGACTGGTTGAATTTCGTCGGGTTCTTCTTGGGTGAGATAGACAAACAGAAAGGCACCAATGCCAGCAATCAATACGATAACTGAAACAATCGACCAGATAATAAATTGCCCCGGTGCTTGATTGCCAATTAAGTCATCGTGAGGCCAATTTGCGGTATAAGAAAAGGGGGCATTGGGTCGATTGGCTGCTGCTGCCCAAGCTGTCCAAGCAAAGAAGGCGGTGACGTTGCGAATTTGGGTATCGTCTTTAAACCAACCTTGAGGAATTGAGTGAATAGAAGAACCGTAGGTTAATAGATTGTGATACTGGTCGAAGACGTATTTTAACCCTTCGGTTTGGGCGTTTGTCAGGGTTAGTGAGTGGGTTTGAGGGTCGTAACGATTGGTTTTAAATTCTTCGCTGACTTGTGCTTGCAAACTGGCTCTTTCTGGGGCTGGTAATGCGGCTAAATCTTCTGGCAAAAAGTTGGGATTATTGTTGTATAAAACCCCAGCAGTTGCTAAACCCCATTTGTGGAGAACGTCAGCTGTCCAATCGGGTGCTAAGTAGCTGCCGTGTCCCCATACGCTGCCAATATGTTGACCGCCGCGTGCCAGATAAATTTCTTGTCCGGCTTGAATTTCTGCCTTTGTGAGGATGATTTCTTGTTGAGAGGAACGCACAAAGTCTGGGACGGGTGGAGCGTTTTTCCAAATAGCAGCACCCGCTGCCAGTAAAACGGTAAAGGCAACGATACATATTAGCACTAGCCAAGCTGGAAAGCTGAGTTGGCGAGTTCTTGTAGCTGTTGCCGTACCGCCATTAAATACCGTGGTATCGGTCATAGCCAAATCTCCAAAACTTCTGATAATTTTCTTTGAAATTCGCTAAACTGTTGCCGATTTAATAAACAACTGGCAAGTCCTCTAAAACCCCTTGTAGCGCTTTGAAGATGATTCTCGCTACTTTGTTAGCATTTTTTAGATTACTGCTAATTTCGCTACAGTGGCTCTAACCAAAGGCATATATAAATGCGGAGTTTTCTAAAGAGTTGTTAAGCGCGTTGGCAGCAGCGAGAGGGCAACAATTGCCAGAAAAATGAAGGCACATCCTGTTTCTAGCATTGCCACATATTGAATTTTGGCGGTGCTAAACAATTGCTGTTGCCAAGCTATGATGGCGAATTTGAGTAGGGCTATTCCAAATGCTAAAGCGATGGGTAAAGATAGCCAGCCTAAATAGTAGAGTCCGGTGATAATTGGGATTGCGATCGCATGATACACCACCCCCGGAATAACAGAACTCGTTTTCGGTTTCCGCAGCTTTACAGTAAAAATAGTACTGCAAAAATAAAGCGTATTAATCGCCCACAAACCGATGGCAATGGTTGAAATTGTCCCCGTAGTAACAGCATAAGCGAAGGGTGCAGAAAGACATACCGCAGCGAAGGTTACTATCTCATTAAAGATAGATTTTTGTTCCCGGTGGAAGGCGGAAATACCATCGATAATTAAGGCAGCGATCGCAGCAAAATAAATCCACAGTAATATAGGATATCTTAGGTATAGGTATAGAGCGATCGCC
Organism: Microseira sp. BLCC-F43; assembly: GCF_041929235.1. Lineage (NCBI taxonomy): Bacteria > Bacillati > Cyanobacteriota > Cyanophyceae > Aerosakkonematales > Aerosakkonemataceae > Microseira > Microseira sp. BLCC-F43. Next base: position 7,924 of record NZ_JBHFNP010000172.1, on the reverse strand, counting down.
AAGCAAATTCCTGCATACAATCCACCCCAAACTAAAAAACGCGGCTTCAAGCTTTTTCGTTGTTTTATCTGTAGAACAAGGGGATGTTCAGCTTGAAAGCCAATAAACGCACAAATTAAAGCCAACGTCGTTAAAAGCGTCCAATTTTGTGCCGCTGCTGCACCTGTAAAAAAAGAAACCAGCAGCATCACATAAACCCCATGTTCTGGCGAAAAAGTCGGTTTATACCACCCCTGGGGGTTAGGTTTTTTTTGAGTTTCAGTTGTTGTGGTAGTCATAGGTTGAAAAAGATTAACATTGGTTGACAGGTTAGCTATTGCATGGTAATTAAATCAAGATTTGATTGAGTTTTGGTTGGCAGAATTGCCTTATTCCTATCCTCATTTTACGATTGGCTAACGCTCCCCATATTTAGCCATATCCATCGGATAAAATTGGTGGCACAAACCCTCGTCAAAAATGAGGACAAAATGACCGAACTCAGACTAAATGCAATTACCAGGGACTGGGTAATTATTGCTACCGAAAGGGCAAAAAGACCCCACCAATTTGCCAAACCTCACACCGAAACTGTTCGCATCCCTTCCTATAGTCCTACTTGTCCCTTTTGTGCCGGTAACGAAGATTTTACCGAACTAGAATCCTATCGTTTGAACGATAATCGCGGATGGAGAGTGCGTGCTGTTTATAACAAATATCCTGCTTTATTTCCCGTGGGAGAAGCTATTAGGAAAGTCGCAGGTATAAATCGTTCCTTATCCGGAGTGGGATTTCACGAAGTTATTATCGAACATCCCCGACATGACTTGACGACCGCACTGATGGAAATTGAAGACGTAGCCAATATTATCAGAGTTTACCGTCAAAGATATGCTGAAATTAGACACGACCCTCGCATTGCCACGATTATTATCTTTAAAAATCATGGTCAAAGTGCAGGCACATCTTTAGAACATCCTCACTCCCAGCTAGCAGCAACGCCAGTTGTCCCTTACCAATTGCGAATTCGCTTGCAAGAAGCGATTCGTTATTTTGACGATACGGGCGAATGTATATTTTGTCGCACAATCAAAGATGAATTGGCAAGCAGGGAAAGAATTATAGCAGAAAGCGAACATTTTGTCGCGTTTATTCCCTATGCGGCGCTTTCACCTTTTCATACTTGGATTTTTCCCCGTCGCCATACATCTTGTTTTGACGATATTACCGATACAGAAATTGAAGATTTAGCCAAGATGCTGAAAACCGTTTTGGCTAAACTTTATTACGGATTGAACAATCCCGATTACAATTACACAATCCGTTCTATTCCAACCGCAGAGGAACGCACCGATTACTTTCACTGGTATATTGCACTCATACCGCGAACGAATTTGACCGCCGGATTTGAATTAGGCAGTGGCATGTATATTAATACAGCACTGCCAGAAGAAAGCGCGAGTTTTTTGCGTTCTGTTGAAATTCCAGCTAATGGTTAATTTCAGAAAGTGTCAGCAAAAATGCCAAATTTTCCTCGGCTTTTAAGGCATGAGGAGCATTCGCAGGCATAAAGACAAATATACCTGGAACCAGTGTAATTTCTCTTCCTTCTAAGGTCAGAATTCCTCGACCTTGAAGGACGTGAACTGTCGCGTTTCGCGTTGAGGTGTGTTCGGAAATTTCTGTGCCAGATGCTAGGCAAAATAGGGTGTACTGGCAATTATTGTCTTTCAAGAGAACTTTACTTAGAACTCCCCCAGTGGGATATTCAATTTGTTCTCTCAGTTGAGTTGTGAAGGATGGGGTAGGCACTGTTTTAGAAGTCATGATTAGATAATTAACCGCAGAGGCGCAGAGGACGCAGAGGGAAGAGTTCAACAGTTGACAGTTGACAGTTGACAGTTACCTCTCCCTAAAGCTTATAGGATTGTGAGCGAAGCCAATTAATTTTTCCTTTTCCCTTAAAAGGGGAAGGCTAACAACCCATTTTTTCTGGTAATTAGAGAGAGAGTGGCTTGTTTTTAACAGCTACGAGAACTATGTAACCCAAGTCTTGCCGATATTTGTTGAAGATTTGGCGCATGGCTAGCACTCGTTTTCGGATTTCTGGGTTAGCTAATACATTCCACAGAAATTTGGCTGTATCTACTAAACCTTCATCTTGAATCATTGATGGCAGATTCAGTAATGCCATTGCTCCAGTTTTGTGCTGTTGAACTTGCAATCCTGCTGCGGTACAAGCTGCAATCCAATTTGTTTCTGATAGGGGTGTGGTGTTGCTGCGGATGGTTTGTGCAAGTTGTTGGTGGATTTCTTCTTCGTTGTTTTGGGCTAGTAGTTCGTGGGAGAGAAATTTACCTCCGTTTTTTAGCTTATCGCGAATAGAGTTTAAGATTTTGGCTTTTCCTGGTGCAGATTGCATCGAGAGAATTGCTTCGGCAAAAACGCAATCAAATTCGCCGGGAATTGCTTCTAAGTGGAAAATATCTCCTTCGATAATTTCTATTTGTTGTTCTAAACCAGCATTGCGAATATTGGCTTTTGCACGCGCTACACTTTCCGGGTTTTTTTCCACGCCGACAACGCGGACGCCATAACGTTGGGATAGTGCGATCGCACTCTCTCCAAAACTAGCCGCAAGTTCCAATACTGTCTCGTTTGGTTGAAAATTCGCCCACTCAAATAACTGTTCTGTAGCAGACTTTCCGCCCGGTCGGAGAATTTTCTTACCGGCTGCGGCTAATACTTGATGTCCCTGTGCAGTTTGAATGTTGACGGGAGTCTGAGTCATGTTCGATGCCCTTCTAACTCAGTGGTATCTTTAGTTTGGCAAATTCTGGCGATAACGTCTTTGAGGTAGCTCATATTTGAACAATGCGATCGCTTAGCGTGCCGGAGGTATATCGCGACACCCTACGGTGGCAACACGCTGAGGCTGAGTTACAATAGTCTAAATAGTTATTTTTAACCGAACATTTGCAGCAACCATAAACTAAATTTTAGGAAATTTAACTATGAGGCGCAATATTAAAATTTTGGCATTTATTATCGGCACGTTCTTAACATTTATACTTTCTACTCTACCGCTTTCTGCTCAAACAACACTGACAGAACAATCGAAATTAGCGATTGATGGCATCGGTCCCGTGCGCGTTGGCATGACGATTGCAGAAGCCGAACTTTCTGCTAGAGTGCGGTTTGTAAGTAATGGACGACTAGACAATTGTTACCACATTCGACCGCAACGGGGGCCGCAAGGCTTGCAATTTATGGTCATAAGTCCTCACAAAGAAGGCCCGATAAATCGTGAGGTTGACCGGATTGCGAGAGTAGAAATTGTTAGCGATCGCATTACCACAGTTAGTGGAGCAAAAATTGGCGATACAGAAGAGCGAATTAAATCGCTTTATCCAGGACAAATTAGAGTAACTCCCCATGAATACACGTTTGATCGAGGCGGACACTATTTAACTTATATTCCCAAAGATGCGCGCGATCGCAACTATCGGTTAGTATTTGAAACACTCAATAATCGGGTAACGATATTCCGATCGGGAAGACTCCCAGAAGTCGAGTACGTTGAAGGGTGTGCCTAGATTGGCTGCTTACCCATACACTTAATTCATTCTCGCTTATCATGTATTTAGGAACTGCTATTTGAATGAGAAGGTAACTGATATGACTCATTCCGCCCTCAGTAGAGAAGAAATTGCTCGCCGTGGCAAAGAACTTTATGAAAAGAGTATCCGTGCCAATGTAGAAACAGCAGAGAATATTGGCAAAATTATCTCGATCAATGTTGAAACTGGCGACTATGAAATAGGAGACGATCTAGTAGTTACCAGTCGTCGATTGCAAGCTAAACAAGCTGATGCAGCAATTTGGGCAGAAAGGATTGGCTTTAATGCTGTCTATGCCGTTGGCGGTACATTGGTTAGGACTGGAGTGTGATACAGGGAAATGTTGTTGGACTCCAGGCAAGAATTGGTGTAATTTTTCGTGTCCCAGGACAAGAAGATTTAATAGAAATTGAGTGTGTTGTTGATACAGGCTTTGAAGGTTTCTTAACCTTACCATCTGCTGCGATCGCTCAGCTTGGGTTACCCTACCTTGCCCAAATCAATGCCAATCTAGCCGATAACTCCAATGTCGCAACCGATGTTTACCTAGCAACTGTTGTGTGGAACCGTGTAGCGCGCGATATAGCAGTTCTAGCAATGGGTCGTCGTCCACTCATTGGCACAGCAATGCTTCAAGATTATCATCTCAGCATAGATTTCTGTCAAGGTGCTACAGTTCTGATAGATGACATTTTGTGACCTTATATTTATTTGTTACAATTGTAAAAGTAAAAAATGGATATTCAATTTACCGAAAATTTCCTAGAAAAGCAAGATATCATTCTTGCTACTAAGACAACATTTATACATATTGAGCCTTTTGAAGTTAATGACGAGGAGTCGCTGAAAAAAGAATTACCCAAATCTTGGTATAGTAAGTATTTGGGCCTTCCTTATATGCCCAAAAATTTTAAATATCCGCATAGTAAAAACGGAAGACCGTTGGCATTGCTTGCACAGATTAACTTCGCGGAGACTCCCAAGCTTGAGGGTTATCCAACAGCAGGCATACTTCAATTTTTCATCGCTGACGACGATCTTTGGGGACTAGAGTTTACCGATCCATACGATTCGGTTGAACAGTTCAAACTTCAAACCAGCCAAAATAATTTCCGTGTTATTTATCACCCTGAAATTATTGAAGATGAAAACTTCCTGATAACGTCAGTTGATTTTCTGCCAGATTTTAATTATCTGCCAGTGGAGAGGGAGTGCAGATTAGAGTTTTCTTTGCGCGAAGAGGTCGTATGGCACAACGACTATAGATTCGAGAGATTGTTGGGAGAAGGCTTCCTTGCCTCTCTGACTGAAGAGGAAGAAAAAGCTTGGGCCGATTTTACAGAAAAATTTACATCTCAAGGTAACAAAATAGGTGGTTACGCAGACTTTGTGCAACAAGATGTCCGCCGATTCCTAACACCACCCGATGAGAACTGGCTTCTTCTACTACAGATTGATTGGGCAGACAATGCGCGTATTCAGTGGGGGGATTCAGGCGTAGGTAACTTTTTCATAGAGGAAAAAGCGTTAGGAGCTTTAGATTTTTCGCGGGTTCTCTACAATTGGGATTGTGGATGATGCTGCATCATACGGCATATTTGAATCTGTACTGCTGTATCGTTGCACAATACAAGCGACATAACACCTCGTTGTAGTGCGATCGCAAAGCGTGGGTAAGAAGAATCCTCTCTTCTCTTCTCTCTGCGACCTCTGCGCCTCTGCGGTTCAAAAAAATTAAACCGCCTGCATTTTTGGCAACACCTCCCGCATCAAATCCCCCTCAACTTTATCCGTTACTATTACTTCACCAATCCGAGTAGGCAGAATAAATCTCACCTTCCCATCCTTCACTTTCTTATCAGTTTGCAACGTATCAATCACCGCTTCAATATCCAATCCTGCTGGCAATTGTGTCGGCAATCCCGCTTTTTTAATCAACGCATCTTGACGTTCTGCATCAGTTTTATCCCACATTTCCAAATGCACCGCCAACTGTCCCGCCGCTACCATGCCAATTGCCACGGCTTCCCCATGATTTACTAACTTATATCCGGTCAAACTTTCGACCGCATGACCAATCGTATGACCGTAATTTAAAATTGCCCTCAATCCCGATTCTTTTTCGTCTTTGCTTACCACATCTGCCTTCGCTTGGCAAGATTTATTTAGGATTTGTTGCAATAATTCCTCACTGATATAGCGGAATTGATCCAATCTTTTAGATGCTTCTAACGCTGCAAACAAGTCTGCATCCCAAATTACGCCGTATTTAATCACTTCTGCCATTCCGGCGCGAAATTCTCTGGGTGGTAAGGTATTTAAAACTTGGGGGTCGATTAATACTAATTTGGGTTGATAAAATGCCCCGATTAAGTTTTTCCCTTTGGGATGATTGACGCCAGTTTTACCGCCAATCGCTGCATCTACCATCGCCAGCAAGCTGGTGGGTACTTGGATAAAATTAATACCGCGCAGCCACGTAGCGGCGGCGAAGCCTGTCATATCGCCGATCACGCCACCTCCCAAGGCTACCATTGTCGAGGAGCGTTCTAGACGGTTTTCCAGGGCGGTGTTATAGATTTTTTGGATGGCGGTGAGGGTTTTGTATTGTTCGCCTGCGGGGAGGATGCAGGTAGTCACATCGTACTCTGCTGAATTGAGGGAGGCGATCGCTTTCTCCCCATAATGCCGGAAAATCGCCGGATTCGACACCAACAGCACTTTTTTCCCCAGCTTTAACGACTGCATCATCTCACCCAACTTGTCTAAGTTATTGGGTGCGATCGCAATATCGTATGCTTGTTGCGGTACATTAACATTTATAACGGATTCCATATCAAAACCTAAAAGAAACAGGAGAAACGCAAATGCTGTCTGGTGCTTTAGCTTATATTTTGCTCTTGGGTGGTGCTTATGCCGTCGCTTTAGCCTTGTTTTTTGGCTTCCGCGCCATCAAACTGATCTAAAACGATAAACTATTAGCGTCGGGTGCGTCAGGCGCATTTAGCCTTCTTTGAAATTACCATAACTTCTGGAAGCGCCTAACGCACCTTTCCCATGATACTTCTGCAAAAACTCTTGTGGGGTGGGCATCCTGCCTGCTATGTTAGTTTCTTTTTTGCAGAGGTCTATTAAATTTTACCCAAAGGGTGAAATTCCGCTCAGTTTTAGCACATCAATAATATTAGGACAGTAAACTGGCATTCCGAATGTTGACGGATTGACCGGATTCTGGTAAGTAAAATGCCTATAGTCGAAGCTGAACCGATCCCAAGCACTCATTTCAATCCGGAACAAACGGATAAAGATATTCGCTAACCAAGGAGACAGGTTAAAGCGATAGGAAATAGGTTTGTTCAAATAGGCGCAAGCTTCCTCGATTACTTCGTTAATCGTCACGGGTTCATTTCCCAACACCAACCAGCGGGAATCTTGCGATTCTGGGGGATGGTCTATGAGATATCTTACGACTTGGGCAATATCTCGTGCGTGGATAAAGTGAAAACTCCCCTCTGCTTGGAAAAACCGAATCAAATCTATTGGTTTTACTTTCAACAGCGGTTTGTCTAAAAAGCGAATTATTTCTGTTTCTTTCATTAAGTCTGGTAATCCGGCGGAAATATGGGAATATGGATGTTTTTCATCGCCTCCTAAAACTAAAGTTGGAAATACCGTAGTGATGCGCCCAGCAAGGGGTACGCGGTTTACTTGACGCAAGACGTCGTATTTGGAACGAATATAATCTGTCCCCGCTTGTCCAGCTTCTTTAAGCAATTGATTTTGGCGATTTAAGACGCTGGCGGTGGAAAAATAAATGATATGCTGACAAACTTTTGGGTTGAGTAACTTCAGCAGTTGGATAGTTTTGAACGTATTTACATCAATTGCTTCCTGTCCTCCCCAAGCTGCCGCCGCCAAAACGGCACAATTCATCGTCTTCAGCAGCTTGCCAAAGCGCTTGATTTCGCGCATATCACCTTGGACAATGTGAATACCGGGACGGGCATTGCAATCAAATTTGAGTTGATTTGGATTCCTTACTAATAGAAACAGTTCGTAGTCTGTTTTCTCAATCAAAGTTTCTACGATGTAGTGCCCGATGCACCCACTCGCACCTGTAATGAAAATCCGCATCGGTGCATCTTCTTCTGCGGGCAGATTTTCCTTTTCTCCTTGACTTGTAACGACAATCTCTGTTTCGGGATTGGTAATTTCCCCTATTGTTACTGGCGCGGCGGGCCCGAGAGATTCCCTTTCTCTTCCCGTTTCTATTTGAGATTCACTCTTCGCCACTGTTTCGCCAATCGCCATCTCTGTTTCGGGAT
>NZ_JBHFNP010000171.1:0-29484 GCF_041929235.1 Microseira sp. BLCC-F43 | reverse complement strand
GGACATGATATTAGGTGTCGTTAAGGATTGCGTAAACCCGATGATGATAGTGGCAGTGTCTGACAGTTGGTAGGGGAAACCCAAGAATTGCTGCCACTAGCAGCATCAGCCACCAATTCCACCTGACCTTGTGCATTGATGCGGAAACCAGTCGCTTCCACAATCTCTGGAGTTGTTTCAGTTAGAGGTAACTTTTGTGCTGTTTGACTCACCTGGGATAAATCTCTGTTATCCCACCATACCGCACGACCTAAAAGTGCTGAACTAGGGTTTTCTGGTAATCCGCCCCTTCCCGTGATGCTAAAGGTATTGCCCCCATCGGCAGCACAACCCGTGGTAATTTGCTCGCTAGTGTCAAGCAGATTTTGTGACAATTCAACTAGAAAAGATTTAGTTTCTACTTCTGGGTTGGAAATTACCACATTGCCCGAAAGTCCGAACTGAGAAGAAGCAGTAATGTCGCTTTCTGGGGTTTGTTGGGGACGAAATTCTGTGCCAAAGATGCCTTGTGTGCTGATTTGGATATTGCCGCCTCTGCCTTGTACCGCATTGGCACTGATGTCGCTATTTTCTAGAGCAATGATGACATCTGAATTAATATTCAAGTTGCCGCCATTGCCCGTACCGCCTGCTGTTGCTGTAATCTGACTATTGTGGCGGGCGATTAACGAATTTTGCACCGACAGGGTAATGTTACCCCCTTCACCCGAATTGGTAGAGGCACTAATACTGCCGCCAAAGTCAAGCAAGATAGATCCAGCATTGACTCTAAGCTTACCAGCATCGCCGATGCCATCATTCCTGACGCCGAGGTTTGCACCATTGGTAACGCTCAAAACTGGCGTGTTGAGTGTAACATTACCAGAGTTGCCGCTGGGTATCGCCGGAAGTCCCAAAAACCTTTGGTTATTTGGTGTTGCTGGAAAAACTGCCGATATAATGCTACTGCTACCTACGCCTGCTACCCTGCCACTCAACTGGATCGACTCGCTGGCGTTGACTGCGATGCTTCCAGCTACACCTGTGGCAAAGCTGGAACTCGATACTGTACCACCATTGTCGATGTTTAGGGTTCCAGTGTTGAGGGTGATGTTGCCTGCATTACCTGTGCCAAAACTGGAAGCAGATATGGCGCTGCGGTCAAACGTTGGAGTGGTGTTTGCGATCGCAATTGCTTCGGCATTGATGGTGACGTTGCCCCCTGCACCACTGCCAAAGGTAGCAGCGAATACAACTCCACCATTGAGGATTTCCAGTCGCTCTGTTGAGATTTTCACCTCTCCGGCATTCCCAGAGGAAGTTCTAGCAATCGAACTAATTGTACTGACGCGGTTGGTCAGATTTGGCGCAAATCCGCTTACCTGCACTAACTCCGAAGCATTGACGGTAACAGTACCACTAGGTGCGCTACTAAAGGTTCTGCTGCTGATAACACCCGCATTTTGCACCCGCACTTGTCTGGCATTAATCGTAATATTACCTCCCGCACCGATTCCACTTGTTTCGTTGATTACTCCGCTGAGAATTCTCCCGTCAAGAGTCGTGCCAATCGCTTCTAATAAGTCGGCACGGACGTTGATTTCCCCTGCTGTTTGAGTCCCCTGATTTTTGACTAAAATTACCGAACCATCTCTAATGCTGACCCGATTACCCTGTACTTGAATCGAACCGGCATTATTGCCGCTGCTATCTGCCAGACTGCGCTGTGTTAGGGCAATATCCCGGAAGTTCTGTACGCCAGAATAATCGAGGGCAAATCCAGCCGCGATTGAATTGATACCAACTAAACTGGATGCGCCGACGCTGCCTATTTCTACTCTTCCTTCTTCGGCGGTGAGGATGCCGCCGTTGAGATTTACTTCTCCACCCACTAAGGCTAAAGTTTTTCCAGGTATAACTTGTAACCCCGTTGTTTCGCGGCTGCGGATGGTGGGGGGAATTAAGGCATTGTCCACCCGCAAATTGTGACCCGTGCCAGAAAGTGCGAAGTCTCCCGGATTGCTGCCAAATCCCAAACCCACAGGGACGCTGACTGTCAACAGTGGTGCAGCAGCAGGATTGGTAGCACTAAACGAAGTACCATCGGCAAAGTTAATACTGCTGGCGGTACTAACAATAAAAGAACCACCAATATTTAGCCTTGCATTCGGGCCAAAAATAATCCCGTTGGGATTGATTAGAAATAGGTTAGCCGCACCGTTGGCTCGAATTAATCCGTCGATATGAGAAATATTGCTACCCGTAACGCGGCTGAAAATGTTTTGAACGTCTAATGCGTTGTTAAAAAATGCTTCGCTGCCTGTAGGAAGGGAAAATTCTGTAAAACTATGGAATAAATTGCCCCCGGCGCGACTTCCCGCTTCGATGGTGAGGGTGTTGCCGTTGGGGGTGACAATCGAGTTGACGTTTAAAGTATTATCTGGTGTAATCTGCGCTCTACCAGGCAAGGGGAAGAGCAAAGTTGATGCGTTCACGCAGTGTGCCGTTAGGCATATCGCCACACCCTGCAAACACCATAGTTTCATGACTATACCTGCACCACTTCTAAGTAATTGCGACTTGACTGACCAGTAGTTTATTCAATTGCTTGCGCCAACCTCATCGGTAATTACCCTGGTGTACGCAACGGGTGCGTATAACGGTTATCGCTGAAAGCCGCCGATTGTGCGTTGGGTGGCGCGGCAGATGGCGTCAGGGCAAAAGTTATCGCGGCAGCGTCTGATATCATGTCCTCTTGCAACGGTTGTGTAACTGCTAATAGCTAATCGCTAATGGCTGCTCTGGAGGCAATTGACAATTAGCAATTAGCAAGCTGGCAATTAGCCATCCATACACTACCGATACCTCAGGACATGATATGACAGTTGGTAGGTGCGCCACGAATTGCTGCCATTAGCAGCATTAGCCACTAATTCCACTTACCCTCGCTCGTTGATCGCCCACCCAGTTGCTTCCACAATCTCTGGAGTTGTTTCAGTTTTCGGTAACTTTTGTGGGGGGATTGAAGCTGTTTAATTCATCTCAAAAAATCTCTGTCATCCCACCAAATTACGCTGGCGATCGCTGTCACAATTTTCGCGTTCGGCTAAGGTAAAATCGCTACAATAGATTCATACCACTTTGGGAAAATCCTCATGACTGCTGTTGGCTTCCCTCCTCAACCCACCCCTTCCCAATCCAACGAAATTGTCTATCCTAGCTCGGACGGAGAACCTTTGGCTGAAACCTACGACCATTTATATGCCATTCTCACCACCTTGGAAGTGTTGAAGCAGTACCTGCAAGATCGCAGAGCTACAGTTCTAGCTAATCAAAACCTCTTTTACGCCCAAGGATATCCAAAATTGCGAGTAGCACCGGATGTAATGGTAATCTACGATGTAGAACCGGGGGGAAGAGATAGTTACAAACTGTGGGAAGAACGGCAAGTTCCCCAAGTGGTTTTTGAAATGACCTCGAAGAAAACACAAGAGGAAGATCGAACGAGTAAAAAAGATTTATACGAAAGATTGGAAGTCAAAGAATATTGGTTGTTTGACCCGAAAGGAGAGTGGGTTGAGGAGAAATTGCGAGGATATCGTTTGAGAGGCGATCGCTACGAACTCATTGCCGACAGGCGCAGCGAACCTTTGCAACTGCGACTGGAAGTAGAAGACAAACTGATTGGATTTTATCGGGAAGATACGGGAGAAAAGTTACTCATTCCCTCAGAATTGGCGGCAGCGTTGCATCAAGAAATCAACGCCCGCTCGGAAGCAGAACAACGAGCTGAATCCGAACGCCAACGAGCTGAATCGGAACGCCAACGAGCTGAGGAATTGGCAGCTTTACTAGAGCGCTATCGAACGCAATTTGGGGATTTGCCGCCTGCGCCCGATCGTCCATAATGCTGTCAAACTCTTAACGGTGGAAGTAATGCGTCTACCCACTGCCGATCGGGTTCAGACAAGGCAGGAGGAGGCAGTGGTTGACGATAATCGATCCGCAGATCGTAGCTGCTGCGATCGCAGACCTGATGGAAAATTGTTGGCAAATCTACCAGTAATTCTTCATCTTCTGGTTTTAAAGGCAGCGGGAAACTAGGGATAACATCTCGCAAACCAAACCCATACAAATCGGCAACAGGACGCCTGTCGGCACGACTAACAATAATGCGATAATCGGTTCGAGTTTGGACGCCGATCGCGGTCATTGGCAAGTCACCCCGCAACAAATCAATTTCAACTAAATGGGAGAAACTGCCTAATACTTGGCGTCGCTTTTTTTCATACGCCACTCGACCCTCACCCCGGCGTTTATTCTTGGGTGATAAAACTTCAATTACTGTAATGACGGCGTCGCTTCCTACTTCCCGTACTTCCAGGTATCGTTCTTTAATCTCTGTTGGCATGGGTAGTATAATTTGTACGGGATGGGGTTGAACTATCGTACCCGATGCTGTTGGTTCTGGAAGTACAGATGAGTTAGCTCTGGAGGAAAGGATTAGTGCATCTGGAATTCCCACCAACACATCCTCATCTGCTTCGTCAAGATAGGTACGTGCTTCTACTTCCACGTAGTATTTTGGGCGTAGACTGGGAGCGATAGTGTCTGCGATCGCTACAATTAATCGCGTGTGAAACGATGACCAAAATACTGCTTGTTCCAAGTACGGGTCCATTCCGGGAAACGGCGAGGGCATAACGCAGGACTCAACGGCGGATTACTCCAATCCTAGTTTAGGCATAGCGCGATGGGTGCGGTCAAAAATAGTTGGTGAGTCTGATGCCAAAAATTTTTCCTTTCTCCCCGTAAGTTGTCCCCGCGTCAGTCTCAACCAATTATATGATGTCAGGCTTTTCGCCCTTAATTAAAAATCAGAGCGTCCCCGTTTCCCCGCGTCCTTAGCGTCAGTCCTAACTATGGGTCTTCAAGCGGACATGATATTACTTACGATCGCACCCCAGTGCGATCGCCTATTCTCCCTCTGCCGTTCTCAAGCTTTGGATTTCCTCAATGCTCAGTCCTGTTGTTTGACTAATTGTTTCCACATCTAGGATATTTAGCAGTCGCTGGGCAATTTCAATTTGAGCATCTTTTGCACCTTGTTGAATCCCTTGTTGAATCCCTTGGTTGACAGCTTTAGTCATCGCACCTCGCATATCTTGGATAAAAATCTCGCGTCTTTCCAAATCTTCCAACTCTTCAGGACTGAGGTTAGTTTGATTGGCGATCGTAAAGGCTTGTTGAATTTCCGGGACAATTCCCATCACCTGTGGAACTGCCTGTAATTCTCTAGCGCTTTTGACAAAGTATAGCGGTTTGCGACGGGCGTGAGGGAAAGCGTTATCGCTTCGTTTGTCTAGCGGCACCCTTAAGGGTGCCGCTAGACAAACGAAGGTGTACCTCATTCGAGTGCAATCCGCTATAAATCCATTTATCTGTCAGTGTTTCCAGTTCATCCAATCCTTTTTTGAATTTGGGTAACTCGACAAATACCAGTTCAACTTCCTCGTTCAGTTAGTCTACCAAATAATCTTTTTCTTTTAAAACAAAGCGGGAAATAACCTGATCAAATTGTTCAAACATTTCAAAATCTGTAATCGTCAGGGCAATTACAGGGTTGAGTTGGCTATACTTTTCCCCAGTTTGGAGTTGCACCGAGTAGGATTTAGCCGCATTATACAAAATCCGCTTTTCAAAACTTTCTACGTTCAGCACCTGCATCTCGATGATTACGGTTTTGTCGCCAGTAATTTTGGCTTTGACATCTAAATAGGTATCTTTCACCCCTCGGATTTTAGGTGCTAAATAGGGGTTGAGAATTTCCAAGTCTTCAATCCTTGGCTGACCTTCTTAGAGCAGAGCATTTAAAAAACTGATTAAAATATGTTTACTTTGCTCTGAACCAAAGATTTTTTTGAAGGCAAAATCTGTTTTGGGGTTGATGAAAATCATAGGAAAATCTCCCTCGTTCATCCTGCTATTGTAGGGGCAAGGCGTGGCATCATATCATGTCCGCGAGAGATCGGTAGTGTATGGATGGCTAATTGCTCGCTTGCTAATTGCTAATTGCTAATTGCCTCCAGAGCCGATTAGCTATTAACGCAAGTTGCTAGTTATAAACTGGCTAATTGCTAATTGCTAACTGCTAATTGCTAATACAGCATTTTTCCTGACGCTAGCCATTAGCCATTAGCCATTAGCTCCTCTTCGAGAGATAACTAGCAACTTGAGTTATTAGCAGTTACACAACCGTTGCCAGAGGACATGATATCAGTTGTGGTTTCTACCCCAGATTGTAGAATGCCGATTGTAGGGGCACGGCGTGGCATCAGTTGTGGTTTCTACCCCAGATTGTAGAATGCCGTGCCCCTAAAGCCGAATCGTACCTATGTGACTGGGGCAGCAGTGACGACCCACCAGACCAGCAATGCCAAAATCAGCACGGAGATTTTGACGATGATGTAGGTTATGGGGTGAGCAATTGGAAAGGTGTACATATTCCACCTCTGGTTGTAGCTATGGGCGAGAAATGTTAGGCGCCACCAAGGCGCATTTCCCCGCCTATTCTGTATATCTCTATTTTCGCCCTAAATGCTAATAGGGGTTCAAGACTAACTAATTCGGTAACAACTATTGATATTTGTTAAATTAAGTTGGCAAATACAATCGGGCAAACGCCAAGCGGGAGGTTAAAAGTGCTGAAACAGGGCAGGTTATGGACAAAAGTCATAGAGCGAACCGAACATGCCATCCAATGCGGCGCACTGCTGTCAATTCCGACAGAGTACGAGTTTGTAGAACAAGATGGCGTTCGGTTTCTGGTGCGAATATTATCCAACTTGGCGCGTAAGGATGAAGCGAAGCAGAAACAAAACAAAGAAACTGCAACTTCAGGCAAGGACTTTAACCCGTTTCTGCCCTACGATGAGGATCTGTTCGTTACAGATATCTCCCATACCCATGTCTGTATCTTCAATAAATTCAACGTAGTAGATTATCACCTGCTCATCATTACCCGTGAATTCGAGGAACAGGAAAGTTGGCTGACTTTGCCAGATTTTGAGGCGATGTGGGCATGTTTGGCGGAAATTGACGGTTTAGCATTTTACAATGGGGGCAAGATTGCCGGTGCTAGTCAGCGACACAAGCACTTGCAATTGGTTCCCCTACCACTTGTACCCAATGGTGTGCAGATACCCATTGAACCTTTGCTGGCATCGGCAAAATTTCAGGATTCAATTGGCACTATACCGGGTCTTCCTTTCCGACACGCTTTTGCACAGTTCGACTCTAGTTGGATGCAATCTCCCTTATCAGCTGCTGCGTCAACCTTAGAATGCTACCGCAACTTGCTAGAAATCCTGGGATTAAACAATGGTGACCAACCCGGTGCATACAATCTTTTAGCGACGCGGAAATGGATACTAATTGTACCCCGAAGTCAAGAGGAATTTGAGTCAATTTCTGTCAATTCATTAGGCTTCGCAGGGGCGCTTTTAGTAAGAAACTCTCAGCAAATGAAGATTTTGAAAGACTGCGGACCAATGACCCTGTTGCAGAGGGTCGCATTGCCGATTTCGCAACGATCGAGCCAATAAGTCGCTAAATTAAAACCAGAAAGAAAAATGGGTGAAAATATGACGATGCGGGAAAGTTCGATAACAGAAACAGCAGGTGGTAACGTTGACACTCTCATGGCTGAAGCCGATGAGATTCTGCGGACAGAGAAGGCGTCGGTTGTTGCCAAAGCCTAACTCTCGCTGCGGTCGTCAAGCACCGCCTACACAGTAAGCCTAAGTCTAAGCTTAGATTGCTGGCTACTTTACGCAAAATATTTGCCGCCGCATTTAGATCGGCATTAACAATTGAGCCATCAGAAGAACGATACAAACCGCGATGTATGCGCTTGCCAGATGCTTTCCACCCATCCGGCTTTTCGCCATATTTGGGCAGGGAGTCACCATCAAGAAAGCTGGATTGAGAAGTGTAAGATTCTTCGGTTTCTACAAATCTGATATCGTGTAAGTCGCAAAGTTGTTTCAACCGTTCCTTTAGTTTGCCCAAGGGCATTTGAACGAATTTCTGATTCTCGATTCGACCAAGGTTAGCGCTATCTTTAAACCCTTCGTTCCAGCCAATAACTAAAGTGCCAATTTGGTATTTTAAGCAGTGTTGAACAATAATTTTAGCTGCCTTGTTAATCCCGTCGCGCATTTGATGGTTGCGCTTGCGGGTAACTCTATCCAACCATTTATCCCAGTATCCCTCTGGCTTACCCTCTTTGCGAGTTGACACCTTTTTGTTCCACAATTGATTCATCGCCTTCATAGCGCGAGCATCAATTAAGAAAGAGTTACCCAAGGTATCGACACAGGCAGTTAAATTATCGGCGGTTCCCAGATCGATTGATAAAGCACGACTGATATTAAGATCGTGCTTTTCTTTTTGAATTGGGTAGGATAGTTCTAAATAGAATGCACCATTTTTGGGTAAGATAGTAAATTCTTTGACCTTTGAGCAGTCGATGTTCGACGGCATAGGTAAAAAGAATTCCGATATCCCAAACCACCTTCTGACTGTTAATCCCAGAGAAAATCTGAGCTGACCATCAACTAATACCGGCCTTTGCGCTCCAGTGTTTGGGTAGGTAACTTTGAATAGTTTCGAGCCTTTGAGGTAATTTGGCGGTTTTGGCTTAAAGTGCAACTTGCCTTTGAAGTACAAATTCCTTAGCTCTTTAAACGATTTAAAAGCTTCCGCTACCGACATCAATGTTTGTTGCATTGGTGTTGAAGGTAGGGATTGAGCGATTGTTGACTTTGAAACCGATGGTTCGTAGATTAGATCGAATTTCCCTGCCAATAACTTGCCTGTTTTAAAAAAGATCTGTCTGGCGAAGTAAATACCGTTGTTGTAGAGTTTGCCTGATTGTTGACAAAGGTACTCTAGTATCGCTTTTGTTTCTTGATCTGGGTGCAGCAGTACTTGCTGAATACCCATGCTGTTTTTGGCTTTTGGCATAACCTCTTTTTGATTGATTTAGTTATGGTAATGGACTAAGATACTGATGTCAATCAAAAGCCACAAAAAGACAAACTATGTTGTTACAAAAAGACTACCAATCTCATAGCTATGTTAAGTGCTTAGTTGACTATTGTTTTGCTTGAATCCGAGAATTTGCCAGCAAGAAGGTTAAACACTATACTGAAACTTAGATCGTCGATCCTGAAATACGACTGTGGTTAAAACCGCTCGTGTCGCACACCGACCAGCACTAAAGTGTCTGAGTTTCCCGCTTCCCGTGTTGTGTTATGATATTTTCGACCGCGAACCCAAAGGAATGCAATGGGGGCGCGGTCGGGTAACATTAATTGGAGATGCTGCCCATCCAGTTCAACCAAACCTCGGTCAGGGGGGATGCATGGCAATTGAAGACTGTTTTGAGTTGGTCAAATATTTAATTGTCGGTCAAGAAACAGGGGAAGATATCTCTTCGCGCCTGCGTCAATTCGAGCAAAGTCGCAGTCAAAGGATTGAGAAAGTTTTCACCGTATCCCGACAAGTCGGAAAGCTGGGTCAGACAGATTCACCTATCGGTTGTTTCTTGGGAAACTGGATATATCGGCTAACGCCTACTTGGTTGGGAGACTTGCAGTTTAAATGGCTGTTTGATTACGATGCCAAATCACCTGTATACAGAATTTGATCGTTGCGGTGCTTAAGAGTAGGTTGGGTTGACGCCAGAAAACCCAACATTAGCAAGGGTTTGTGGCGTTACACTATCGTTCAACCCAACCTACATTTTTAGCTTGCTCACCGAAGCAAGCGTAGATGATATCATATCATGTCCGATCGATTACCTACGATCGTGAGCCGGGACACGGCACGATTAAAGTTATCTGTTTGTCCGAGATATCTCTTTAGCCTTAGTCCCTACGCAAGGGCGGGGTGAGGTTTTTTTATTATGGGCAATTCAACGGACATGATATAAGTCCCGATCTTCTAATCGTCCATCAGGAAGGAATAAGCCCGCCTTAATAATTCCAACTCCGCAGGTGGTAAGCTACGTGCATCTGTAAGGGCGATAAATTTTCCGGCACTATTTTCTATTTGTTGGTAGGGTGGGTCAGTTGTGGTAAAACGAGCTAGATAAACATGTATTGGATGATCGGGTGCCTCTACTTCGGCTTCAAATTCGCCTTCAATTTCGAGCGTGCCGCTAGATAATCCCAATTGCTTTTCAGTATCGGCAATTAATGTAGACGGGTACGTGACTGTTTGACCTTCTTCTATGTGGCTTTCACAAACTTGCGATAACGAAGGTAATCCTTTGGGATGGCACACTGTATCATTTAGGCGTAAAAACAGGGTGCGCGCACTATAGCCTTGCTTGTGGTACATGATAACGCGGGAATCTTCCATAATGCCTCTGTACATTCAGATTAGATACTAGGCCAAGCTGCTATTGATAAACTCATTTGTTGCTAATTGCTAATTGCTAATTGTTAATAGATTACTGTTATTTACATTAGCGATTAGTCGCAAGTTTGAGATAACTAGCGGCTTGGGTTAGTAGGATTTGCACTGAATGGTTAGGCACAAAACCATCAAACTAATTAACTTGCGATCGCAAGTTAAGCCATTCGCTAAAAAACGCTGTCTTTTTTCTGGTTTTGATGGTTTTTTTTACCTCCAACCTATCTGATAAATCCCCTTTGATTCGGCATAGTGTTCGGCTTTTTGACCGTAAATTCCCGCCATGCCACAGCCACCTGTGGAAACCAGTGTTAAAGGCAGCCCAACCCGTGGGAAAATTGGCTGCCCTTGCTTAAAATAAGCTAAAGCGGCTGTTTTTTCCTTACAGTGTCATTTTAAATAATAAGGCTTTTGGGGATCAAATTGTCAAAGGGGATACCTAAAAATTTCTTATAGGCAATTATCCTGGGTAAAGGCTGAGGTCAGTGCGGATATATCAGAAATTATTGCAATAATTGAACGCGGGGAAAGGTTGATTTTAAAGCGATAATTTTGACAAAATCATCGAGATAAGTAAGGAATATTTTGGCTTCAAACGCCCGTCACTGAGTTAAATATTGGGAATTTTTCTGAATAATGGTGCAAAACTTTTGCAGAAATCGGGCGGCGCCCTTGCGCCTACTACGAACGGGGCAGCGCAGCGCCCTTGCGCCTACTACGAACGGTTAATTACTTGGGGTGATAATCTGGCTTTTTGGCTAATCGCTAATCCCTAATCGTTAATAGTAAAAATCCGATTAACAATTAGCAATTAGCAATTAGCAATTAGCAATTTTGTCGCACTGGAATTTCAATAATGAACTCTGTTCCTTGTTTGGGTGCGGAAACGCATCGCAGCACCCCTCCATGCTTATCCACTACAATTTGATAGCTGATAGATAGTCCCAATCCCGTGCCTTTACCAACGGGTTTTGTGGTGAAAAAGGGGTCAAATATTTTTGACTTCACTGCTTCTGTCATTCCCACTCCGTTATCGGCAATTCCCACTGCAATCCAAGGATCGTTAAACACTTGGGTGCGAATCCGAATAGTAGGCGATCGATCGTCAAAAGTTGATGACCGATGACGCTGTTCTAGCGCATCAATCCCATTGCTTAAAATATTCATAAATACTTGATTTATCTGACCGGCGTAGCATTCTACCAAAGGCAGGTTGCCATACTCTTTAATCACTTCAATAGCGGGACGATCTGATTTTTCTTTGAGGCGATTTTGCAAAATCAACAGGGTACTATCAATCCCTTCGTGAATGTCTACTGGTTTCATCTGGGCTTCATCCAATCGAGAGAAATTCCGCAGGGATAGTACAATCTGACGGATGCGTTCAGACCCCAATTTCATCGAAGAGAGAATTTTGGGAAAATCTTCCCTCAGATACTCCAACTCTATCGCTTCAATATACGCTTGGATTTCATCAGAAGGATTGGGATAATTTTGCTGATAAAGTTGTATGAGGGAGAGTAAGTCTTGGGCGTAAGTGTTGGCATGGGTGAGGTTGCCATAAATAAAGTTAACTGGATTGTTAATTTCGTGGGCAACTCCAGCAACTAGCTGACCTAAACCGGACATTTTTTCAGTTTGAATTAGTTGCGCTTGGGTTTGTTGCAACTCGTGCAAAGCTTGTTGGAGTTTTTCTGCTTGTGCTGTTGCTAAAGCAGCACTGGCGCGACTTTGACGGTAAAGTTCGGCTTGGTCGATAGCGATGGCAAGTTGTTCTACAATTGCTTGTAAGCTTTCGACTTCGCGATCGTGCCAGTGTCTTATTTCCCTAATGTTACCGCAGCTAACCATCCCCACAACACCAGAGTGGGTTTGCACGGGTAACGCCAATACCGAAGTATAACCCAACAAACCCAAGCACTTTTGTCCCATAGGGTTGCTGAGAGTGCCAATATCATCAACTCGCAACATACCGATTGCTAAAACATCTTCTAATCGCCAACCCATTTCTTTGGCTGGATAAACACCTATTAAACTGGGCAATTCAGGATTTTTCGCTTCCCGAATTACCTCCCAGTAAACTTGCTCGCCATCGGTTTTATACCAGAAAAACTGGCAGCGATCAATTAGCAGCAAATCGCGAATCTCTTGCACGGCAGTTTTTAATATTTCATCCAAGTCAAGCGAGTTGCGAATTTGGCTAGAAAGGCGGCGCGTGAGCAGATTTTTTCCTTCTTGTAGTTCTCCCAGTCTAGCTTCGGATTCTTTTAACTCCTCCTGTGCTATTTGATTGCTCTTGCGAACCCGCACTATCCATGCAGATACCATACCAATAATGACAACTAAGCCTGCATATATCAGCAGTAAATTAACCAGCAATTGCCGCGATTTGGCATACAAAATTTCTGGCGTTACGCGAGAAACAATCTTCCACTTATAAGTTTTAGCGTCAACCTGACCCTGTCTGTTTCCAAACGCTTTAATCGACCAGTGACTGAATTTTTGCTCTTCACTGATAGGATAGACGTTAATATAAGTAAACATCCCATCTTTTGTCTCAAATTGTCCCTGATTATTCCCAGACATTTTCTGCCAAGCTTCGGGAAATTTTTTGGCAAATGTCTTATTTTTCCTCTCGGGTAATATGAATCCCCATTCATCTTTTAGTTCGGCAGATTTGAGCCAAAATCCATCGGCATTTAGGAGCATACATTGACCCAAGGTTGCAGCGCAAGCTCTCTGAAAATTGTCGAGTAGGTTTGCACCCAAATAGTTGAGTACTACAATTCCCCGTTTTGTGCCTTTACTATCGAATACGGGCGTGCTAAAACGAATCATCGGTTTGAGTGGATGCTCGATTTTTCCGCGTTCCACATTTAGATCGAGGGGTGAAACAAAAATTTCTCCTTGGTTTAGCTTCAATGTGTCATTAAACCAATAGGGTTTAACTTGAGATTGCAGTTCTGGTTCCGGTACGATACTAGGCTTGCCGTTGTTGAAGTTAACCCTGACAATTTCCTGACCAGCAGTGTCTAGAAATCGGATTTGGTCGTAAATATTTTTATATTGAGAAAAAGCTAAATATTCTTGCGCCATCCCTTGCCGAATTCCCTGGGTTTCGGGTTCTTCTAGCAGCATTTTTAGCTCATTTTGTGCGGTTAAAAACTTCAAGTCAGATACAACCGAGTTGAAATCGATCGCAATGCTTTTGGCTGGCAGTTCTACAGTGCGTTGTTCTCTAATTTCTATGGCTTTTCTATCTGATTTTACCTCGGCTTGGTAAACAATGCCCAAAATCCCGCCCGCCAGTGCTGAAATCGGTAAGAAAAGGGTGAAGAATTGTTTGATTAACCCTGGTGAATCGATTGATTGTATAGTTTTTAGATTTGCCATTATTTGATTTAGATTGTTGTAATAGTTAAGAATATGTATTAATTCGCGACTGGTGAAGATGGAGTAACCATCGAGGTATTAACACACAAACTATATCAAGATTTTTGTAAGTTAAGTTGTGCGATCGCAACCGTGTTTTTACGGTGTTCAGCCAGCTATCAGACTATACTTAACCCATACTGAAACAGAACTTGCACTGGATGGTTAGGCAAAAACCCCTCAAACCGCTTGACTTGAGAACGACAAGAAAAACCAGTGGCTAAAAGTCTTTGTCTCTCTTCTGGGGAAGATGGTATGTGTCGCCCCCAACTCATCTGATAAATACCCTTAGATACAGCATAGTTTTCGACTTCGTGTCCGTAAATTCCTGCCATCCCACAGCAACCTGTGGAAACCAAGGTTAAAGGAATTCCAACTGCTTGGAAAACTTCCTGCCATTGCTGTTGAGAAGTTAAAGCAATTGTCTTTTCGGTACAGTGACCTAATAAATAATAGGATTCGCAGGTAGTCCCTACTTTTGGCAGGCGTTCAAGCTGAGTTACCAGAAATTCTTGCAATAACTGAACTCTGGGAAAGGTTGCTTTTGCATCAAGGATTTTGACATACTCATCCCGATAGGTAAGGACGATGCTAGGTTCAATGCCAATAATGGGAATTCCCAAATTCCCTAACTGAGTTATAGCCAGATAATTTTTCTCAGCAATTGTACGAAATTGTCGCAAAAATCCTTTGACATGCAAAGGTTTTCCACTAGGAAAAAACGGCGGCATGTAAACGGTATATCCGAGTTGGCAAAGAAAATCATAGGTATCGAGAACCAATTGAGATTCAAAGAAGCTGGTGAAGGTATCTTGCAGCAAAATTACGCTATTTTCCCGTTCTGCTTGACTGAGATTAGATAATTTGTTGGCATCGAATTCTGGTGCTTGTCTTTCTGCCAATCCTTGTTTGAGTGTCAATGAACTTAATACGGGCGGATCGACCAAACCGAGAAACTGTTTCATCAACCAGTGGGAAACGGGGTTTTGAGTTATAAAATTAAATAAATCGGGTGCATAAGATTGCCAACTGGCGAGGGTTTCGATATTCCCAACCAAGTAATCGCGCCAATGTCTGAGATAACGGGTGTAATACAGTTCCAAAAATTTCGATTTTAGATGGGGAACATCGACATGAATCGGACATTGAGTGGCACAAGCTTTACAAGAAAGACACCCGTGCATTCCCTGATAAACTTCATGGGAATAGTCATAAACTCCCCAATATTTTTGGATGGTATTCCAGAGTTTAATCGGGAAATTTCCCGGTTTTTCTATTCCCGCCTCCCACTTACACCCAGTTGTGTCGTTCTCCCCATCTCCGCGTCGCCGCATCGCCGCGTCTCCTTGGTTAACCGTACCAATTTGTCGCCACCATTCCCGCAGTAAGGTAGCGCGACCTTTGGGAGAATGGATGCGATTGCTTGTACCCTTATAAGACGGACACATGACGTTATCGGGATTAAAATTAAAACACGCTCCATTTCCATTGCAACTAAATGCCTCTGCATATTCCGAACGCAAAGAGGCGGGAACTTGCCGGTCAAAATGACCCCGCAAAGGCGATTCAATTTTCACAACTTCGGCGTCACTACCAAAAGGAGTAACAATTTTTCCTGGATTTAATCGATTATCCGGGTCAAAAGCTGCCTTAATTTTCCGCAAGTCTTCATACAATTCCCCAAAGAAAACAGGAGTATATTCGCTGCGAAACCCTTTTCCATGTTCCCCCCACATGACTCCGCCATATTTCCGCACCAGGGATACAACTTTATCGGATAATTCCCGTATTAGTTTTTCATCGTTTGGCGCTTTCATATCTAATACTGGTCTGACGTGCAAGCATCCCACATCTACGTGACCAAACATGGCATAATCAAGCTGATATTCTCTTATTAACGCTTTAAATTCTTGGATATAACTGGCGAGACATTCGGGCGGAACGGCGGTATCTTCGATAAAGGGAATCGGTTTGCGTTCTCCTTTGGTATTTCCCAAGCATCCCACCCCTTTTTTTCGCAAGTTCCACAGGTTGTTTATTTCTTCTCCACTTTGCGCCAAATAATATCCCGTCGCTTTTCCTAATTTAATTTTATTAACTTTATGTTGAACTTCCTCTAGATTTTCTCCGGTATATTCAACTAAATTAATTGCCTTTGCATCTGCCACGAAGTCTTTGACATGATAGTAAATTGCATCCTCTTTCGCCAGCGATAAAATTTTTTCATCAATCGTTTCTATTGCTGCTGGTTCTGATGCTAATAAAGTTTCTGCCGCTGATAAGGCATCGTCAAAACAGCGGTAGTGAATTGCTAGCAATTGTTTATATTTAGGCAGGGGGGTTAACTTCAATTTTGCTGACGTAATGACGGCTAGAGTTCCCTCTGAACCCGCTAAAATCCAATTTAGGTTAAAATTCTCCTGTTGATAGACTTTCGCCAAGTTATACCCGGTCATAAATCGAGGCATTTTGGGGAAAGTTTGGGCAATTATTTCGCGCTTTGAGGTGACAATTTCATCGACTTGGCGGTAAATTTCTCCCAGACGACCGGACTGTTGTTTAAAGTCGGATAAAGTAGCAGGAGAAATGTCTTGCGATCGCGCGACTGTTCCATCAGATAAAACCCAACTTAATTCCAAAATATGATTGCTGGTTCGCCCATAAATTCGCGACCCTTTTCCGCAAGCATCCGTATTAATCATGCCGCCAATCGTCGCGCGATCGCTCGGGGATAAGGAAGGCGCAAAAAATACCCCATAAGGTTTCAAATAAGCATTTAATTGGTCTAAAACCACTCCCGGTTGCACTCGCACCCAACCTTGTTCCAGATGCAGTTCTAAAATCTGATTCATGTACTTAGAACAATCAACAATCATCCCAGGAGAAAGCGATTGACCGTTGGTTCCCGTCCCCCCGCCTCTGGGAGAAAATGCGATCGATTTAAACTGTTCTTGATTGGCTAATTTAAACAAATGCACCAAATCTTCCTCAGTGCGGGGAAAGACAATTGCTTGCGGCAATATTTGATAGATGCTGTTATCGGTAGACATCAGCAACCGACTGGCAAAATCCGGGCGCATTTCTCCGGAAAAGGGAGTTTTTGCCAAAGCTTCTAAGAAAAGTGTATATTCTGGTTTTAAGGTTTCTTGAAGAGTCAATCGAGGAATCATAATCTGAGTTAGTGAGATTAATAGAGGTTTTAATGTCAGATTTACCTATCGACCCAATTCTTTACCTGATGCTGAGTCTTCACTGCGTTATCGGTGCGATCGCTGCCATGATAGCCCAAAATAAAGGACGCAGCTTGAATTTGTGGCTGCCTTTGGGTTTAGTTGTAGGAACGCCTGCTTTAATTGTAGCTTTGTTGATGAAGCGCCAGGATTAAAAGTTGAACGGCGATCGCTGTGGGGAAATTTTGATTGCGGTCTGGCAAAAATCTCGTTGGCGGTCGGGGCACGGCATTATAGATGTGGTTAAATTATCCGGGAGATCCCTTGCCGTGCCCCTACTTAATCGATCTGTTGTCAAAATCCCGTTGGCGGTCGGGGCACGGCCATCATAAAATTTTCACTTGTCAAGAATATTTCCGATGCCGTGCCCCTACTTAATCGACCTGTTGTCACAATCTTGTTGGCGGTCGGGGCAGGGCCATCATAAAATTTTCACTTGTCAAGAATATTTCCGATGCCGTGCCCCTAAGAATGCACCTGTTGTCACAATCTTGTTGGCGGTCGGGGCAGGGCCATCATAAAATTTTCACTTGTCAAAAATATTTCGGTTGCCGTGCCCCTAAGAATGCACAGATGCAGTTTTTCTTTCTAATTCAGGTCAATCCAGATGCTTCCTTCTTCTACACGAGTCGGAAAAACTGACAGTGGCTTTTCTTGTGATACCATACCCATTACCTTTCCCATAACAGGAGGCCAGGGAGACCAGTCTTTCGCCGCACCAGTAGATAAGTCAAAAGCACTGCGATGCCAAGGACAAACAATTGCCCCGCCTACAATTTTGCCTTTTTTCAGCGACAATTTCAGGTGCGGACAGGCGTTATCTACCGCATACATCTGACCTTCGTGGTTCAACAACAAGATTTTGCGATCGCCTACTGTTACCACTTCTCTCGCACCTGGGGCAAGTGCATCAACTGATAAAACTTTAGTCCAACTCATATACATCTCCTCTCTGGGTCAACCTGCTTTATTAGTTTGACGCAATGGGGGACAGTGCGATCGCTATCCTATTAGTCGGGGCGAGTTTATGATACAGCGGATTGCTACACCTTCGGAATGCAATAGCGGCTGCGATTAATGCTTGCCGCTATTGCATTCCTTCGCCATAAGGCTTTCCCTCACTCACTTGCAATCCGCTATAATGCTCAAGCTGTCGTTACCAACGTTGAAGCTGTCGTTACCAACGTTGAAGCTGTCGTTACCAACGTTGAAGCTGTCGTTACCAACGTTGAAGCTGTCGTTACCAACGTTGAAGCTGTCGTTACCAACGTTGAAGCTGTCGTTACCAACGCTCAAGCTGTCGTTACCAACGCTTAAACTTTCGTTACGATCAAAGGTGCGATCGCACTAGCGACGCAGCTTCAGCGAATCCCTACCAATTACCGTCCCGATTTCCGAGTCGATCGATCGCTAGCAAGTCGCTGGCGGTAGCGGATGAGGATGGTCATGAACAGATCCGAATTGGGTACTGGCGTCAAGGGACTCCACTCGTCAACTTGAGCAAATCCGTCCACGTAAAACTTGTGGATTTCTTCCATCACCCCCTCGGGCGAACCGATAATCATAAACCGGATCGGTTCCCGTTGCGGCATTTCTGAGGCAGAATTTGGATGTGCAGATCCGCTAGAGTCCGACAAAAACTCTTGAAACATGAGATTTTCTCCTAATTTTTTGGTTTGAAACCAAAAAATCTAGCCACCCCGCAAGGCATCGCAAAGCAGGGTGGCTACGCAGAGTGTTAAAATTCTCTGTTAGCCTCCCGGACTGGTTTTGGCAGTTTGGGGGGTAATGCTGTCCATTGCTGTTTCCTCAGCTTTGGGCAGCGGAACTAGATTTTTCGGAACCGGCTGCTGCCTGGGCAAGGAATGCAACCGTTAAAAGATGAGCATACAGCATTGTGGTGCAACCGTCAAGCGTGGGTTGGGGTGAGACTGGTTAAATTTTTGTAGCGATCGCCGTTACTTCTGTGGCATCAAAGCTACGATAGTAGTTGCCAAAAGGTCAATTTGATCCAGGTTTTTGTTAATTCAAGAATAGGTGTATTTGCCAGGTGAGCCAGAGTCTTGAATTCCTCAACCAAAAGGTGAGGTGAACAAATGAACAATACTCAAACAACCTCAGCTAAGATCGGTCATCGTTGGGTTAGTATCACAGAAGTTTTACTAATTGTTAGTTCTGTTGGTACTTCGGTAGCTTCTGTCATATTGCAACAATCTCTGCTGGCAACGCTAGCATCTGTTCCGCTCTCGCTTGCTGTGGGACTAAATTCATGGGAAAAAAACCGTCTCTCTCAAGCTTATCAAGAGAGTCAGGCGAGCATTATTCGTTTAGAGCAGCAACTAGAAAATTGGCAATCTTCAAATACCATTTTAAACTTAATTGAAGCCGAATATCACCACGAAATCTCAATTGAAGAAATCTCCAAATACCTGCAAGTTTTGCAGAATAAAATATATTGGCTAGATCAAAATATTAAGCATAGACAGCCAATAGCATTTAAAAATATAGTCAGCCGTAACGATATCAAGGAATTAGAAGGAGAAATAAAGGAGGTAGATAGTCGGATTGATAACTTCCGTATTCCCGATATTAAACAAAGACTGTGCGAGATAGAACGGGAAATTCAGAGCATACATTTACAACTAAAAACTGATAGTATTGCCATCCAAGAAAATGTAGAGACAAGAATACATAATGCCATTGCGGAATTAAGAAGCCAATATACTATTCTGGCAAGGAGAGTTGAAGAAATCCAGACAGAAATAAACATTATACCTGCTAAAGGGCAGAAATATTTTAATCAAACGAATTCTAAAATTGCTCAAGACAGACCTTTGTAGCTTCTGGGGAAAACCAGCAATTCCTGGTCAGGGGATTTGCTATTCATGTAGTAACGAACCAGGACAATCTGCTATGGCAGTTGTTAATCGGACAGACAAAGTGGGAATAATAGACGGTGAGGACTTTCTCGTTTAATTTCAACCGTACTGTTAGATACATGAAACTGAGCCAAAGACTTGTTTTGCGGAGTCAATTGAAGTTGAAACCTCGAGCGGGTGTTACTATTTTGCTCGGTGCGGCGCTGTTGTTATTCGCCCTCGTTAGCTGCGTCCAAGAACCACCCCCACCGTTGCGCGTTGGTACTAATGTTTGGCCTGGATACGAAACTTTATATCTGGCTCGCAGTTTAGGCTATTACGATAACACTCCGATTCGATTGGTGGATTATCCTTCCGGGACAGAAGAAGTGCGAGCTTACCGGAATGGGGAAATTGAAGCTGCCGGTATCTCGCTAGATCAAGCATTAGTATTAGCCGCAACTAATCCGGATGTTCGCATTGTGACTGTGATGGATTTTTCTGCCGGTGGAGATGCAATTTTAGGGAAACCAAATATTAAGAAACTGCCTAATTTAAAAGGGCGAAAGGTGGGGGTTGAATCAACGGCTTTGGGGGCATTTGTAATTACCCGTGCCTTGGGGAAAGTTGGGTTGTCACCCAAAGAGGTGGAAATTGTGCCGTTGCAAGTTTCGGAACACGAACGATCGTTTAAAGAAGGAAAAATAGATGCAGTCGTAACATTTGGGCCACCCCTGACCAAACTATTGGCAACGGGTGCAAAAATACTGTTTGACAGCAAGCAAATTCCGGGGGAAATTGTAGATGTTTTGATCGTGCGATCCAGCGCGATCCAAAACCAACCAGATGTCGTGCAAGCATTGGTAAACGCTCGGTTTCGCGCCTTGGAGTACTTGCAAAACAACCCCCTAGATGCCGCCCTTAGAATTGCTCCGCGCACGGGTGTAACTCCCGAACAGTTCCTACAATCTTTAGAAGGTCTGAGTCAGCCAAACTTGCAAGAAAACCAAAGATTGTTGAGTAAAACCGACCCGACGTTACTCAATAGCATAAACCTGCTGGCCCAGGTGATGTTAGAAAACAATTTGTTACCTAAACCAGTGGACACCACCGCCTTGCTGGACGATCGGTTCGTCAACCAAGCTAAGTGGTGAAGCAAAATAGGTACATTACATCGGATTTGGCGACGCCACCCATGAAACGTTTTTCATTGCCTCTGCGTTTCTCGATTCCAACTATTTTGGTATTATTCAGCAGCTTGCTGGGCGTATTTTCTTTTCAAAGGGAAGTATACCTGTCTGACCTGCGTACCGAAGAAGAGGTCAGTCACGATATCCGCTTCAGCGGGAATCAAATTTCCGGCATGTTGGAGTATTTGTATTTAAGAGGAGATGTCGAGCAAGCGGAAATCCTCATCAGCAAGATGGGAAGCGACCCCAAATTGCGGTTGGTTTTACTGTGCGATGAAAACAACCGAGTCATCCTATCCACCCGTTACGAACTGCGGAACCTTCCAGTTACCGATACCCCAGGGGCGAACAGCTTAGCAGCATTCTCAGAGATTCGCGAAACAATGTCAGGACAAGTTAAGCTCTCTCAAGATAGACGGAAACTCGAAGCAATCTATCCAGTACAGTTGGGAACTTTACCCGGTGAACTGCGACCATCGAGAGTGGGAATTTTGTGGATCGAGTACGACCTTTTGGACCTGAAAAACGAAACTCTTGCAGATGCTTTACAGCGATCGCTTGAATCAATTGCCGTAATCGCCTCTGGTTGCATTGCGGTTTGGTTGCTGTTTGATAAAATCTTGACCCAGAGGGCATCCAAGTTAGTTGCAGTCAGCAATAGTTTAGCCCAAGGACAGTTAGATGTTCGCGCCCGGTTGCAAGGATGGGATGAACTGACGCAAATATCGGCAGCGTTTGACCGCATGGCGGATCGAATTCAGAACGATACCCTGGCGTTACAGGAGAGCGAAGCCAGATTCCGGTCTTTAGTTGCCAACATTTCGGGGGTAATTTACCGCTGTGCCTGCGATCGCAAGTGGACCATGGAGTTTATTAGCGATGCAATCGCCCAAATTTCCGGTTATCCCCCATCTGATTTTATTAACAATCAAGTGCGCACTTTTGCCAGTATTATCTATCCTGAAGATCGAGAGATGGTGCAAATTTCGATCGATAGCGCGATGCAAGAGCAGCAGCCTTATACAATCGAATATCGCATCGTTCGTGCCGATAATAGCATCCGATGGGTTTATGAAAAAGGTCAAGGCATCCGCAAGTCAAACGGAGACATTCTCTGGATCGATGGCGCAATTTTTGACATTACCGAACTCAAACTGGTAGAAACCAAACTACAACAAGCCAAAGAAGCCGCGGAAGCAGCTAACCGTGCTAAAAGCGAATTTCTCGCCAACATGAGTCACGAATTAAGAACACCTCTCAATGCAATTTTGGGTTTTGCTCAAGTGATGCAACGGGATGCTGCAATTGCTTTAGAACATCAATCCCATCTAGAGATTATTCATCGCAACGGTCAACACTTGCTGGATTTAATTAATAACGTCCTGGAACTGTCAAAAATCGAAGCCGGTACCGCCAAGCTGGATGAAACTAACTTTGATTTGTCCCAACTGCTAAATGGACTGCAAGAGATGATGCGCCTTAAAGCATCTGCCAAGCAAATCCACTTGATGTTTGAGCTATCGCCCGATGTTCCCCAGTACATTAAGGCAGACGAAAAAAAATTGCGGCAAGTCTTAGTTAACCTGATCGACAATGCCATCAAATTTACCGATGTTGGTACGGTGATGTTGCGGGTTGTGGGAAATTCACCAATTACCAATTACCAATTACCAATTACCAATTACCGCCTCATATTTGAAGTTATAGACACTGGTTATGGCCTAACAGAAGAAGCCGCAGCAGCTTTATTCAAACCATTTGTGCAAATTAACACGACTGAAGGATGGCAAGCCGGAATGGGACTGGGATTAGCGATTAGTCGCAAGTTTGTCCACTTGATGGGTGGGGATATTACCGTTAGCAGTACTTTAGGAACGGGAAGCACCTTCAAATTTGATATTCCGGTGCGTTTGGCAAGCGCAACCGATTTTCCACAGCAACAACAAGCTCGTCGGATCGTCGGTTTAGTACCCAACCAACCGCCAGTTCGCGTATTAATTGTTGAAGATCAACCGGAAAACCGCTGGCTGCTGTCAAAGCTGCTGACATCGGTTGGTTTTGAAGTCAAAGAAGCTAAAAATGGGCAAGAAAGCTTGACACTTTGGGAAGAATGGGAACCCCATCTGATTTTGATGGATCTGCGAATGCCCGTGATGAACGGTTATGAAGCAACAGAGAAAATCAAAAGTACTCCTAAAGGAAAAGCCACCGCGATTGTTGCTGTCACTGGGTTTGCTTTTGAAGAAAATCGCGCCGCTATTTTTGCAGCGGGTTGTGACGATTTTATTAGTAAACCGTTTCAAGCCAATGTCATCTTTGCCAAAATAGCCGCTCTTCTGGGCGTGCGCTACATTTATGAAGCACCTGCCCAAAGTTGCCAAGTCTCCCCACCCCCTCTTTTAAAGCTGACTCCTACCGCTTTGACAGTAATGCCCGATGATTGGATCGCCAAACTGCATCAGGCTGCGGTTGACTGCGATGATAGCTGGATTTTTCACCTGCTCAAAGAGATTCCACCGGAATATACAACCCTCACAACTGCTCTCACCAAGCTAGTCCGCGATTTTCGCTTTGGTGAAATTATCGATCTGACCCATCAAAACACTTTGTGAAACCCCCCCTGACAAGCAACATTTCAACATATACAGTCTCAATCAAATAAGTCAACAAAAATTTGCAAAATTTTTAGTAAGAATGTGTTAAAATAATAAGTGGGTGAGAGTTGATAATTAAATAAACAAGAGTTGATTGGCTATAGCCAAAAAGCGGGAGGATAAAACGATGTTAGAAAATTTATCGAGAGATCCGCCTCGCGAAGCAGCGCTAGGCGAGAGCGCCCAACTTATACCCGACCCTTGGGATCTACCCAGCGCTCAATCGGAGAGGGTTCCGATGCCGGAAAATGGGAAATTACCCGTAGAACCTCACGCGTTAATCGAGGCGGCGGGAAGCCCAGAAGCGCCAAGGTTAAGAGGACAATCGAGAGAACCAGAACTTAGACCAGTGCAAATATTGTGGCAAGGCGAGTAGGGACACGGCATCATCAACATTCTTCTTTGGATCAAAATATCTTGGTTGCCGTGTCCCTACTGCCAATGAAAATGCGCTCGCGGGTTATTTGCCAACCAAATTGAACAAGCCGTAGCACTGCTAGTGTGGGATGGGGATTTTAGGGACTTGAGCGCGACGGGTTAACAAAACTGCAACGCAGCCGCCCACGCAAGGGAGGAAAAAAGACAATGAGGCGATTTCGCAACCGAACCGAAGCGGGACAACTGCTAGCTAAAAAGCTGACCGCATACGGCAATCGCACCGACGTACTGGTGTTGGGTCTGCCCCGTGGGGGGGTACCCGTGGCATATGAAATTGCTGTGGCACTGAATTTGCCGTTAGATATCTGTCTGGTGCGGAAGCTGGGGGCACCCGGAAACAAAGAATTGGCGATGGGTGCGATCGGGATGGGTGGAGTGATGGTACTCAACCAGGATGTGGTGGAATCGCTGCACGTTTCCACTCAAGCGATCGCAAGGGTTGTAGCGTTGGAAGAGAAAGAATTAGAAAGACGAGATCGCGCGTACCGGGGCGAGCGTCCTTTCCCCGACTTGCAGGGACTGGCAATCGTTTTAGTGGATGACGGAATAGCTACGGGAGCAACCTTGCGTGCGGCGATCGCCACCTTACGACAGCAACAACCTGCCAGGATTATCGTAGCCGTACCAGTAGCGCCCCTCTCCACCTACAACGAATTGAAAGCAGAAGTAGACGAGGTTGTGTCTCTGGTGACACCAGAGCGCTTCTATTCAATTAGCGTTTGGTACGACCAATTCGATCAAACCACCGATGAAGAAGTCCGCCACCTGCTCCTTGAACGCCCATCGGTAATTAGTTATTAGTTGAGAACGGAATGCGGATCGCTATCCGGTCTATGCTTCAAATACTGGAGTTTACTGGAGTTTGACTAGATTTCGGTGCAAAACATCAAAATACCCCCTGCCATAATCATCAACTAATTCCGACAAACAACCGCTTTCTTCCACCCGCAGCGCCAAAGGTTGCCGCGCCGTCGCCGTCAGAATCCGCGCTTCCTCCGCTTCATAATCGAGTACATGCACCCCCAGGGGCGAAGTCGCCATAAACAAGACTTGCAGCGCCCGATTTTCCGGGGCAGTCTCGATGGCTAATTTTTTGATAGTGTCCGATGATACCCACCGTACCGGAGCGATCGCAGGCCGTCGCGCCACTAGAAAACTGTTGCCATCGTGCAGCACTTCCCAAGGCAAGTGAGCGAGTTTTGCCGCCGCACTAATCGCCAAAACAATCCCCTCGCGCCGATATCGCTCCAACAACCGTTGCAGAAACCTTTCGCTACCATCCAACCAGTTATACAACCTGCGCCCGGTGATGGCGTAATCCTCCGGCAAGCTGACATAGTAGTCTCGTTCGGCAAGCTGGATCAAGTCGGCGATTTGATCTAAGGGGAGCGATCGCCGCTGATACTGATTATGATTGTCTTCAAAGAAACGTATATCTACGTAATTATCCGCAATGGGTTTCAGGTCAAGGTGGAGGGCTCGCACGTTTGTAACCGAGGTCGTCAGTAATATCCTCAAGGTTAACTTGAATTATTCCGGATAGTCCCTCAGCCCGCCAGCCCGCCAGCCCGCCAGCCCGACAGCCCGACAGCCCGCCAGCCCGACAGCCCGCCCGGAGATTAAAATCGCACAGCGAGTCGCGAACGTGCCTTAAAACAAACGTAAGATGCCGCAATTAGTCGGTTTTAACCGACTTGAGCTATTAGCCCGGAAATTGATGTCCGGGCGGGCTGTCGGGTATGCGACGGGGCTGCGTTCTCCGGGCTTACCCCTGGGAACGAGAGAATCAACCCTCTAAAGCCTTGCGGATATCTTCAAGCGTGGCATTTTCTAACAGCAGCCTTTGTCCATTGCGTCCCACAATCAAGACTTTGGCAATTCTTTTACCCGACTGTTGCAGTTTATACTCTTGATACCACTTGCGGATTTGTTCGGCGATCGCAATTGTTCCCCCAACAATCCCGACAATTGAGGCAATCGTTGCTACGACGCCCTCTTTGTCAGGTTGTTGCGAACTCACCTCGTAGCTTCCCGATATACCAGGAATTGCCAAAAGCGCTTCTGTAGCGTCAATTGCACCTTCTCCCTCAATCGCCACCTGAATATCTGCCATGATTCACCCGATACTCGGTACAGCCCAATTTTGCAAGAGCAGAGCGATCCGTCTGTAGGTTCACCAAGTGTCTCAATGTGCAGAAAGCGGTAGCGAACATGAGTAATTTTGTTCAACTACCCGATATATCCAGGTTGCCTTGCCCCTACCGCCACCCCGCGCCATTGCCGAATTAAGG
This sequence comes from Microseira sp. BLCC-F43, assembly GCF_041929235.1. Lineage (NCBI taxonomy): Bacteria > Bacillati > Cyanobacteriota > Cyanophyceae > Aerosakkonematales > Aerosakkonemataceae > Microseira > Microseira sp. BLCC-F43. Next base: position 2,930 of record NZ_JBHFNP010000171.1, on the reverse strand, counting down.
TTGGCGACAAATCCCAAATACAGAAGTGTAACCGTGGAGGAAGGTGCTACCACCCACTGGACCAATTTCGCCATTGCAGAAGAAACCACCCAGAGGAATATTGCTTAGGTAGCGGTGGAACAGATGGGAATCAAAATTAGGACTGCCATAAAGACCTTCTCCCCGTCCCATACAAGAGAACATTAAAGCACCGCTCGCGGCTGTTGTATTGGCTTGCTGTTGATAGCGTGAAAGTAACAGTTCCAAGTCTTCAGCGGAGGTGTTGGCGTCGCGGAGGTGGAATTGGATGCGCTGTCCAGCACGAACCCGATCCCCGATGGCGATCGCACCCGCTGATGGTTCAACTCCCAGCAAGTTGCGGATTAAAAAGTCTCCCTGCTCTAAATTTTGCTTAAATTCATCCCGCGCCACCCCGACAAACAGCGAATGCTGCGCCAGCATCCGGTCTTCTTCGCTCAGACTTTGGATCAAATCCCGCAGCACTTCTAAAGGCGTGCCAGATTTAGCAGTTGCACCCACCCCTGCTGCGCTTTCTGCCTCCATTCCCAGGACAATATTTCGCTCGCCTAGAGTCACCCGATAAGGCTGACCGATAGGGCGACATCCTTGCGCCACAATCGTTTCCATCACAATATTACCGCTGAGGGCAACGCCGATCGTGCCTTCGCGATAAAGCTTGTAGTTACAAAACAATCCCGTGCCGCCAATCCTAGCGCTGCCGCTGGCAAGTCCCCCGACTTTTACCGCACCCGGATAGGCAAAATCTAAACCCTGAATCAGGTCGTTGACTTTAGACGAGAACGGATCGGCTAATAAAACAAACTGGGGTTGCTCCTGCGGCGAGACGCCGATTAATTCTACCCAAGCATCTGGAGGACTATCCAAATCCGGCATAGATTCGGCAAAGATATGAAACGCTTTCACATTGACGCCGGGAAGATGCGCCAGATGCAAGCTTAAACCGGGTTCGCCTTCTACCTCTTGCGCCTCTTGGTTCGGTTTCATCCCAATCACGCCACCGCCGCTGCAACCGATTAACACCGGCAGCTGAAGTCGCTCTTGTAGTAAAGGCATCAGCCGCGTATACTCGCTGGCAAAGGCAGCGGAGATAAACACCAGTCCCAGATCCGCTTTTGCTGGTAACGCTGCTGTTACCCTTTCTACAACTTCCTCAACTGCCCCTTCCAAAGAAGGACGGGTTGAAAGCGCATTGACCCACTGCATCTGGTTATTTACGGGTTCGACCATCTTCCTTATCCTATGTGAAGTTATTCGGTGCTGCGCCCCCACAGCCATACTTCAAAGATTACTGTATAACATTTATGGGGATGGCACAGAAGCCGAACCCACAAGTGCAGCCGCGCACCAGAGCAATTTTACTTAAAAGCGATGGAAAAAATTATTACCTGGGTTATAGCGCGATCGCTTTAAGAAGTGTTAAGGTATATGTAGGCAAAAAAAATTTACGGCGAATCTTTGTTGTAGGGTGAGGTTTGGTTAAATCTTAAGAAATAAACATCATTCCCCAGTCGATGACTCGGCTTGCTGTAATACTGAACAGTTAGGATCTTTTAAATACCATCTTTAGTTAGGTAAGATTTTGCAAAAAACTCCCTCTATAACAGAAAAGATCCTAACGAACGAAAGTGTCTGTTGAAACCAAGAGCTATGAACAACATCCAAACACAAATCGAACAAGAACTCGAAAACGCCCGCACCGTCTGCGATACCGAAGGAGCAACCTCTAAAGAATGTGCCGCAGCTTGGGATGCGGTAGAAGAACTGCAAGCAGAAGCATCCCATCGTAAGCAAGATAAACAAAAGAATTCTTTTGAGCAATATTGCGATGACAACCCAGACGCAGCAGAATGCCGGATCTACGATGACTAAGGTTGGTCAGTCATAGCAGAGAATCATCTCTGCTAGGGCGCGGATGCGACTGAAGAAGTAACAAAAGCAACCGAACTTGGCGACCCTTAGTTCGAGTTGCTGATTTTTTATTGAACGCGCTTACATCCCCATCCCCTTGTGGGTGGGGATGTAAGCGCGGCTTGCATAAGGGGGTACCGCTGCGCGGAAGCAAGCTACGATGCCCCCTTATGCAAGCATTCTCTTTTCGGGTTAGCGAGTCACCGCGTTGTTTTTGAGTTTCAATATATCGCCTGATAGCTTCTTCTGAAACCCCACCAACAGATGAGTAAAACGTACCATCGCTCCACATCCCGGAACCCCAAAAGCGGCGCTTTTTCAAATCTTTAAAAGTATTAAAGATATGCACGGCGGAAATCGATTTCATAGTTTTAGCGATTTCCACTGGCGCAGTTGTATGATCTGCCTGCACAAACAAATGAACGTGGTCGGGCATAATTTCGATGGCGTGAAGCACCTACCCGTAAGTCTTGCACACTTCACCCAATATTCGCTGCATTCTCTACTTCTACCGCGCCTTCAAGGATCTGGTGGCGGTACTTGGGACAAAAAATGATGTGGTACCCCAGGCAGTGCTGAGCGTGGGAGTCCGACAATATTTTCATTGCTTGGCGTGTATTGACAGAACATATAAGGGAAGATAGCATAAGCATGTCAATAGGCATTCAATTGATAATGAAAAAAACCGTTAGCATACCAGTCGATTTGCCATCAGACAGGTTTCTCTCTTTGATGAGCGAATGTGCAGAAATCTTTAATAACCACATCGATTGGGCTATTGCTAACAAAAGCTACAACAAAAATAAGGCACACAAGGAACTGTATCACTAGCTAAGAGTAGAGCATCCTTGTGTGCCTTATGCTTTGGTACAAACTATCAGGGATAACGCACGCTTAAGCAATTAAGGCTACCAAGTTCAAGTACGTTCCCAGGAAAAAACCGACATCAGGATTAAGATATGACAAGCGCACCATGACACTAAGAGGTGGGCAATTAACTC